>JBJERK010000421.1:0-6116 GCA_051882255.1 Ruminiclostridium sp. | reverse complement strand
CGGCGGGCTGGCTTAACGGGCACACGCCATTTTCCGCAATTGTAGCCTTTTCAAGCTATCTTGCAGCGGTTATCACGGGCAAAAAATATATAGCTCTCTCAAACGAAAGCAGCGCCAACGAGTGCAACGTAAGCGGCACCAAGGTCAACCACCAGTACAGCAAAAGCACGGAATTTGAGCGGGATTTCAGGGAATACTGCAACGAATATTTCCTGAAGGAGCCGATTTATTTCAGCCTGCTGCGTCCCTGGAGCGAGTGGCAGATTACAGCAAAATTCGTTGAAATCGGAAAGTATCTTGACGTTTTTCAGAGCTGCAATTTAGGTTCGAAAACCGACGTTTGGTGCGGAAAATGCGCTAAGTGCCTTTATGTTTACATTATGCTCTCCGCTTTTCTTGACGACGATAGGCTTATCGGAATTTTCGGCTCGGATATGCTGGATAATCCGGAGTTTTCGGATATGTTCCGAGGACTTGTGTTTGCCGATTTCACAAAGCCCTTTGAGTGCGTAGGAACACGGGCGGAAATACGGCTTGCCCTTTATAGGGCGTATCAGCGCCGCAGAAACGGAAAGCTTCCCCTGCTTTTGAAGGAATATATTGCCGAAAACCCGGAAGAACCGGAAAATCTGGACGACTTCTTTGACGAGGATAACTTTGTTCCCGAGGAATTTATCGGACTTTTAAGAAAGGACTCTGAAAATGCTGAATAAACTTAATGACTTTTTTAAGGGCAGGCGGGTGCTTATCCTCGGGCTCGGCAGAGAGGGGCGCTCCACTCTTGATATTCTGAAAAAAATTGACTGCCATATCGGTATTGCCGACAGAAATCTTACCGTTACAGACGAAATAGCAGGCTATGAGCTTTACGGCGGGGAAAACTATCTTGACTGCCTTGATAAGTTCGACATTATTATGAAAAGCCCGGGAATTGCGCTTTTGGACAAGGTTTCCCCCGAAGTTAAGGCTAAAATCACAAGCCAGACCGACCTGCTTCTGCGCTTTTGCGAAAACAAAATCGTAGGAATTACGGGAACTAAGGGAAAGTCCACAACCTCAAGCCTTACCTGTCATATTCTGAAAAGCTGCGGGTTGGACGCCGTTCTTATCGGAAATATAGGAATACCGCCCCTTGAAAAAATCTCAGAGTTTAACAGCAGCACCATAATCGTCTGCGAAATGTCCTGCCACCAGCTTGAATACGTCAAGGCTTCTCCGGATATTTCGGTGCTTCTGAACGTTTTTGAGGAACACCTCGACCACTATGTGGATTTTGCTGCATATCAGGCTGCAAAGGAAAATATATACAGGTATGCAAAGCCCGAAGATATTCTCATTATCAACAAGGAGCTTATAAAAAGCGGTATTTCCCCGAAAATTATTACAGCAAGCCTTACCGGAACAGCAGATATTTATCCCGATGAAAAGATCCTGCATATAAACGGCTCAGACTACGAAATTCCGGAGATAAAAACCTCTCTTCTCGGCAGGCACAATCTCTACAATATCGGTATTGCGGCTTGTATCGGGGAGCTTTTCGGCTGCAAAAAGGCGGATATTCTGAAAGCAATTGAAAGCTTTAACGGGCTTCCACACCGTCTTGAAAGTGTGGGCTACGTTAATGGTGCGCAGTATATCAACGACAGCATAAGCACCTGCCCCAGCACCGCAATCGCCGCTGTAAAGGCATTCGACAAGACCGACACCCTGATAATAGGCGGAATGGACAGAGGGATTGATTACAGCGATTTGGTTGCCTTTATAAACAGCAGCGATATTGAAAATATAATACTGCTCCCGGACAGCGGCTATCGGATTTACCCTGAGCTTGACTGCACAAAAAGAAATATAGTCAAGGCAGCCAATCTTGCGGAAGCGGTTGCTGCTGCAAAAAAAGTAACAAAAATACGCTGCATACTCTCCCCTGCGGCGGCAAGCTACGGCTTTTACAAGAATTTTGAGGAACGGGGAGAGCATTTCAGAAAGCTTGTTAACGAATAAATTTTTGCGGCTGATGTTTTTTCATCAGCCGCATTTTTACTTCCTGCCTTGTCATATACGTCCCTTTCTTCTCATAAAATTGAGAGAAAACATTCAAAGGAAAGGAAAGGTACGGAAAATGAATGAATATCTTCCCGAAGGAGAGCTTATAAGGCAGGAGGCTAACCTATTACATACAGGAAGCATATCCGCAATCGAGGAATGTATCAAGAAAGGGACAATAGTTGAGGCGGTTTGTATTCTCTGCGACAGCAGCCATAACCTTATAGTGGACCTTGGCTTTATAAAGGGAGTTGTGCCGAGAACCGAGGGGGCTGTGGGCATAGAAAGCGGCGCTACAAGGGATATTGCCCTTATTTCAAGGGTGAACAAGCCTATCTGCTTCAAAATAACGGGGATTACCCGTGACGAAGCGGGGCGGCGGGTTGCGCTTCTTTCCCGAAAGGCGGCACAGGAGGAATGTATAAGAAATTATATTTGCAGGCTGCGCTGCGGGGATATAATCGGCGCTAAGGTAACCCACATGGAGCAGTTCGGGGCTTTTGTGGATATAGGCTGCGGTATTCCCTCCCTTATTCCAATCGACCTTATCTCGGTTTCAAGGATTTCCCACCCTGCCGACAGGTTTACCGTGGGGCAGTCCATCAGAGCCGTTGTAAAGTCAATTGAAAATGACAAAATTACCCTTTCCCACAAGGAGCTTTTAGGCACATGGCAGCAAAATGCAGACAGCTTTTCACCCGGAGAAACGGTTACTGGAATTGTCCGTTCAATAGAGAATTACGGCATTTTTGTTGAGCTTAAGCCTAATCTGGCGGGACTTGCGGAGCTTAAGAGCGGAGTAAAGGTAAACAGTAAGGTGAGCGTTTATATAAAGGCGATTATCCCTGAAAAAATGAAGATAAAGCTTATAATCGTTGACAGCTTCGAGGCGGAGAAAATAAAAAAGCCGCCTTTGTTCGACTACTATATTTCGTCGGGCAGCATAGGCAGCTGGAAATACTCAACCGATACGGCTGATAAGGTTATAATTACTGATTTTTGATAGTTTTTCTGTATTGCAGCGCAGCCTGTTCCATTTTATTATCGCCGAACTCGTAATAAACCCTGTCCTTAATATTGTCGGGCAGGTACTGCTGCTCCACATAATGGTTGGGATAGTCGTGGGGATAGAGATAGTGCTGTCCCTTGACTCCTGCACCCTCACCGTCACAATGAACGTTCTGCAAATGCCGTGGAAAATCTCCCGTATTACCCGCTTCAACGTCCTGTATTGCCTTGTTTATTGCAAGATAGGCGCTGTTGGACTTGGGCGAGGTAGCAAGAAGTATTGTGGCCTCAGCAAGAGGTATGCGGGCTTCGGGAAAGCCTAACTGCAAGGCGCTGTCAACGCAGGCTTTTACAATTGTTATTGCAGCAGGATATGCAAGACCAATATCCTCGCAGGCAATTACAAGAAGCCTGCGGCAGATAGAAGCCATATCCCCCGCTGTTATAAGCCGTGCAAGGTAGTGAAGGGCTGCGTTTTCATCGGAGCCTCGGATTGACTTCTGAAAAGCGGAGAGAATGTCGTAATGCTGGTCGCCTGCCCTGTCGTACTTCATAGCGCTTTTCTGAGTAAGCTGCCTTGCAAGCTCTAAATCAATCCTGCCCTCATTGGCGGAAAGCATACAAAGCTCAATTGTATTAATGCCCTTGCGGACGTCCCCGCCGCAGCCGGAAGCAATATACTCAAATGCCTCATCATCAAAGGTATAGGAAAGCTTCATATCCCGACAGGCAATATCAAATGCCCGCTTCAAGGCAGGAACAATATCCTCCTTTTCAACAGGTTTGAACTCGAAAACCGTCGAGCGGGAAAGAATAGCATTATACACATAAAAATAGGGGTTTTCGGTGGTGGAGGCAATAAGCGTTATATCCCCGTTTTCGATGTATTCAAGCAGGCTTTGCTGCTGCTTTTTGTTGAGATACTGTATCTCGTCAAGGTACAGAAGCGTTCCCTTTCCGAAGCCGAAGGAGCCGCGGGAAGCGATTATCTCCTTTATATCCGCCGTAGAGCAGGAGGTTCCGTTAAGCTTATACAGATTCATATCTGCGGAATCCGCAATTATGTTTGCAACCGTAGTCTTGCCTATTCCTGAGGAGCCGTAGAAAATCATATTCGGGATATGACCGCCTTCGATTATATTTCTCAGCGGTCTTCCCTTTCCAAGGATATGCTTCTGTCCTACTACCTCGTCAAGGGTTTTCGGACGGACGCTGTCTGCAAGCGGCATAAAATCACTCCTTAAATGTTACAAAAGCCGCACAGTAAGCCATCACTGTGCGGCTTCGCAAATGTTCAGAAAATTACATTCCCTCAGCGGTCTTTACATTGTACTGCTCAAGCAGGTTTTTAATCTTTGCGTGGGGGTCGATTACCATGCTTGTGGAAATGTCGTGGTTAAGGGCAACGATAAAGTAAGCGATATACTTAGAAATATCAACTTCCTTGAACCAGGGACGCTTTAAAAGCTCGGGAGTTCTGTAAGTAAGGTTAGTACCGAATACGTAGTCAATAATACCCTCGCTGTATGCCTTATCGAACTTTTCAAGACCATTTGTGAAAATCGGGTAGGTTGCATAAGCGATAATTCTTCTTGCATTTCTCTTCTTAAGCTCGTAGCCAATATCAAGCATTGAATCGCCGGAAGAAATAATATCGTCGGAGATAAATACGTCCTTGCCCTCAACGGAATTGCCAAGATATTCGTGTGCTACAATCGGGTTTCTTCCGTTTATAATCCTTGAATAGTCGCGGCGCTTATAGAACATACCAAGGTCAACGCCCAGAACGGAAGCGTAGTACATATTGCGGTTCATAGCTCCCTCGTCGGGGCTTACTACCATGAACTTGCGGGAATTAATGCTTGTGTTCAGGTCGGGAATGTTCTTGAACATTGTCTTGAGAACCTGATATGTGGGCATTACGTTGTCAAAGCCCATAAGTGGAATTGCGTTGCAGACTCTTGCGTCGTGAGCGTCGAAGCAGATAATGTTCTCAACGGACATAGCCTGAAGCTCCTGCAAAGCTACTGCGCAGTCAAGGGACTCACGGTAGTTTCTGCGGTGCTGTCTGCCTCCGTAAAGAATAGGCATAATTACGTTTATGCGGTGAGCCTTGCCGCTCATAGCCTGGATTAATCTCTTTAAATCCTGGAAATGGTCGTCGGGGGACATAGCGTTGTCCTTGCCGAACATCTGATAGGTGCAGGAGTAGTTGCCAACGTCCACGATGATATAAATATCGTCGCCTCTGATGGACTTCTTGATAAGTCCCTTTCCGTCGCCTGAGGAAAATCTGGGGCACTGGGTTTCGATAAGGTAGGAATCAACGTTGATACCGCTTTCCTGCGCCCACTGGACAAGGTACTTATTGATTTTTTCGCCAAGCTCTGCAGCGCCGTCCATAGCGATTACGCCGAGAGGCGCAACAGAATCCTGAGTGTTGAGTACAATCTGACTTGCTTTAGTAATCATTATATATCTCCCTGATTTTACTTAATCCTGATAATTAACAGTATAACGGGTACTTATCGCAGATAGCTGTAACCATTTCTCTGATTTTTTCCTTTGAATTGTCAAAGTCCTTAGCTGTGAGGTAAATACATTCTGCAATAACCTTCATATCCTCTTCCTTAAGTCCTCTTGTTGTAACAGCAGGAGTGCCGATTCTGACGCCGCTGGTAATAAAGGGGCTCTGGGGGTCGTTGGGGATTGCGTTCTTGTTGACTGTGATATATACCTCGTCAAGCTTCTTTTCAAGCTCCTTGCCTGTAATATCGAAGGGTCTTAAATCAACCAGCATAAGATGGTTGTCCGTACCTCCTGTTACAAGATTAAAGCCCTTTTCAAGCAGAGAGTCCGCAAGAACGGAAGCGTTCTTTACAATCTGCTTGCCGTATTCCTTGAACTCGGGCTTTAAAGCCTCGCCGAAGCAGACTGCCTTTGCTGCGATAACGTGCATAAGAGGACCGCCCTGAGTTCCGGGGAAAACTGCCTTGTTTATCTTTTTTGCAAGCTCCTCGCTGTTGGTCATTATCATACCGCCGCGGGGACCTCTTAAGGTCTTG
>JBJERK010000420.1:0-6138 GCA_051882255.1 Ruminiclostridium sp. | reverse complement strand
CTCTCCTCCCGACACCACAAAGTACATCATCATAACCCCTATTGCGGGCAGGGTATTTACGCTGAGCAGCGCAAAGCTTTTTGTTTTCCTGTAAAGGAAGAAGTTTAAAATCGCCCATACGCTCAGCGCTCCCGTTATTGCAACCATTACATAAGAGGCGGTTACAAGGTTCATTATACACATAAACAGGCTTATAAAGCCTATGGTTATTGTGATAAGACTAATGGTTCTGTTGTCGGTATTCTCTGCGTCCCGTTTAAGCTCCCTCAGAAAATCCAGCATAGTTTTCTCCTCCGTGCATCAATGTTATAGTCCGCTAAGAACGCTCAGGAAAAGTATTTCTGCGCAGCCGCCTCGATATTTTCTGCGGCTTTTCGGTACATTTTTATATAATTATTATGATTTGCGGCAATATAGTCCGTATCGTTCGCCTCTGCTGCGGCAATCAGCCTGTCGGAAGCCTCCGCCAGCTCCGTAAGTCCTATGTATCTTGCTTCCTCTGCCGCTTTTCTCAGATTTATGCGGTAGCTGCCCAAATCCTTTACGCTGAAATCAAGCTCTAAATCGTTGCACCTGTTATTGTCGCAGAAATCATATACACCGTCCATATACGCCTCTGTATCCCCGCCAAGGGCTTCGAGCGCCTTTTCAATGTCAAATGCGGAGCCAACCTCTGCGGCGGAGGCTGTATCGGACTTTGCAGGAGAGCTATCGTCGCTGTCCGCAAATTTTATAATATCCCTGCTTATATGTCCGAAAAGGCACTTTTCAATATCATGTCCGGTAAAGGGCTTTGAAAGGTAATCGTCAAAGCCTGCCTCAAGGTAGGTCTGCCTTGCTCCGTGAACAGCGTTTGCGGTAAGGGCAACAAATACCGTTCCTACGCCAAGCTGCTCCTCCTTAATACGTTTCAGGGTCTCAATTCCGTCCATTTCCGGCATCATGTGGTCAAGGAAAACAATATCGTAAATATTGCTTCTGAGAGATTCTATACAAGACATTCCGCTTGTTACCGTTTCAACCCTTGCCTGAGTGCGCTTAAGCAGGCTTCTTGCAACAAGAAGATTCGTTTCGTTATCGTCAACCACAAGGATACGGGCATTTGGAGCAGTTCTAAGGACGCCCTCGCCTGTATTTTCCACCGCCGCCTTAAATCTCTTCTCGTAATTGCCCATAGGCTCGGCGTTTACAATTTTCTGCTCCACCACAAAGGAGAAGGTAGAGCCGACGCCGTAAACGCTGGAAACGATGAGCCTGCTGCCCATCATTTCAAGCAGATGAGAAACTATGGTGATACCAAGTCCCGTGCCCTCTATACTGCGGTTTTTCTCCTGGTCTAAGCGCTGGAAGGAGGTAAATAGCTTATCAATATCCTCTTCCTTTATGCCTATTCCCGTATCGGAAACGCTTACCTCAAGCTGAAGCACTCCGTCAAGTACACGGATTACCTGCATTCTCAGCCGCACATGACCCTCGTGAGTATATTTTACTGCATTAGTAAGGATATTAGTAATAATCTGCCTCAGTCTTACATCGTCACCGTAAAGAACCGAGGGGATTTTTTCGTCAATTTCAGGGATAAACTTAAGCTTTTTCTTTTCAGCCCTTATCCTTACCATATTCACAATATCGTTGACAAGAGAGCTTACGTCGTACTCCACGGGTACGATTTCCATTTTTCCCGACTCGATTTTTGACAGGTCGAGAATGTCGTTAACAATGGAAAGGAGGGTTCTTCCTGCGCTCTGGATATTTGCGGCATACTCGGTTATCTGTTTGTTGTCCGACTCCCGCATTATCATTTCGTTAAGACCAAGAACTGCGTTTATCGGCGTTCTTATCTCATGGGACATATTTGAGAGGAATTCACTTTTGGCTTTATTTGCCTTAACAGCCTCCTGCTTTGCCGTATCAAGCTCATGCAAAGTATTATTCAGCTTCTGATAATCCGGCGTTTCCAGGAAAAACAGAATAACAATCAAAGAAAGCGTTGATACAAACATTATAAGCAGCACATCGGAGAATATGAACTGTAATAAAGCTCCGATTAAAAGCAATTGGCAAAAGGATAAAATAGCAATAATCTGTTTTCGTACAAATTTTCTGTGATTATATATCAGCAATACAGCGCTGTAAATCAGATAATAAAGCGGGACTGCATATATCAATAAATAAAACTCGGTTTTACAATACCTACCTTCGCTGTCGAAATCGAAAATAAAGCCGAAAAATGAATTGGCAGCCAGTATAACCATATAAGTGCCATATACGCATCTGTTGATAATTACCATGGCTTTATTTTCTTTACCATCATTATGCGCTAATATATCTATGTATCTTACATAACAATAAACCGCACTTATTATACTGGCAAAACCAATTGTATTTACAAGAATATTTATCCATACAGGCACAATCGCGTGATAATTTATTGTCAGTCCTGCTGCCGTATCAAAAAATGTGGCAAAAAGCATTGCAATAATCAGATTAAGAAAGCGTTTGCTTTGTACTGAATTATTTGAAATTCTGAAGGTGACGCACAAAACAATTATTACTAATATACAAATAGCTGCAACACCGTAGGAAACGTTATAAACCATTGGCTGACTCCATTAAAATCGCAGATAAATAATCAAATTCTAAAAACCCACAATAATTATATACTATCATATATTATTTGTCAATAATGATTTTGTCCCCACAAAATCAACATTGTGGTGTGCCGCAAAGCGGCACACCACAATTTCATTATTTCCCGCCGTACTTATCCCGCATTTCCACCGCAAGCCTGTCGCAGCGCTCATTTTCCGGGTGTCCTGCATGTCCTTTTATCCAAGTGAAGGTAACCTCATGGATTTCCAGCAGGTCAAGGAGCCTGCCCCATAAATCGCTGTTAAGGGCGGGCTTCTTATCGCTCTTTATCCAGCCGTTTTTCCGCCATGACTTAGCCCAGCCCTTTGTAATCCCGTCCACAACATAGCGGGAGTCGGTCTGCAAAATAACTCTGCAAGGCATTTTAAGCGCCTCAAGCCCTGCTATAACGCCGCTAAGCTCCATTCTGTTGTTGGTGGTATGGGCTTCCCCGCCGGAAAGCTCCTTTTCCCTTTCGCCGCAGCGGAGAATTACCCCATAGCCTCCGGGGCCGGGGTTGCCTGAGCAGGCGCCGTCGGAAAAAATATAAACCGTTTTGTCAAACATAAAGCACCTCATTTAAGCCTATAGCGCTTTTTTCGCCTTTCTTTTCTGATAATTCTTTACAATTGCAAAGGAAAGCAGGTTAAGGCTTACTATTACAACCAGCGCTGCCGCCGAAATAAGCAGACAGCAAAGAGCCATTTCGAAAGTAAAGCTTGCCATACCAAAGAAAGTATCCATAATAAAGCTTCCTGCAAAAAAGCAGGCGATAAGACCTGCAAGCATAGCGATTTTCCAGGGCTTTACAGGTCGGCAGGCAAAGGCTACCACCATAAAGGAAACCGCCGCAAGCACAAAGGTGGCAAGAGTGCTCATTTCGGGGATTGTAAAGCCGAAAGCAGCAGTACAAGCCACCACCGCCGCCATTGAAAGCAGAGCGGTTACGCCGTTGGGGATTGCCCGTTTCATAACGTTTGTGATAAAGCTTCCTCTTATTAAATCCTTATTTGTCTGGAGCGCCAGCAGGAAGCTTGGAGCGCCTATACAAAGGGCGTTTATAAGCGTCATCTGTATCGGCTCAAACAAAAAGGGCTGACGGATAATTATGAACATCAGGGCAAGCAGAAGGCTGTAAACCGTTTTGGACAGGAACAAGGAGGCGGAGCGCTCGATATTGTTGATAGAACGCCTTCCCTCCTCGACAACCTTGGGCATTGAGGCAAAATTGCTGTCCAGAAGCACAAGGTTTGAAACGTTTCTCGCTGCCTCGCTGCCGCTCTGCATAGCTACCGAGCAGTCCGCTTCCTTTAAGGCAAGCACGTCGTTTACACCGTCCCCTGTCATTCCTACGGTATGTCCCGAGGCTTTAAGCGCCTTTACGATTTCAAGCTTCTGGTCGGGGGTAACTCTTCCGAAAACCGTATATTTATCCACAACCTCACCGATATTTTCAACCGTTGAAGCGTCGATATACCTGTCTGCGTTACGCACTCCCGCCTTTGCTGCAACGGCGCTTACCGTTCCCGGATTGTCGCCGGAAATTATCTTGACCTCAACCCCCTGCTCCGCAAAATAGCGGAGAGTATCGGGGGCTTCGGCTCTTATCTTGTCGGTGATTGCTATAAGGGCTACGGGCTTTATATTTTCGGGCAGGTTCTTCTCCCGGAAGCTTTCGTCTGAATGGGCGAGAAGAATAACCCTCCTTCCGCCAAGGCTCAATCTCTCAGCCTCGGCTTTTATCTGTCCGTAATCCTTCCCGAGTATAAACTCGCCTGCGCCCATAATGTAGCTGCCCCTGTTTCCGAAATAAGCGCCGCTCCATTTCTTTGCGGAGGAAAAGGGCAAAGAAATTTCCGCCTTAAGACTGCTTTCTCCCGACCATTTTTCCTTTGCTGCATTAAACGTGGGATTTCCGTCGGAAAGGGCGCACATAAGGGCTGTCATAGCCTCGTCTATAAGCTCAGCAGGACTGCCCCCAAGAGGTAAAACCTCGTCGACAGCCATACTGCCCTCGGTAATAGTTCCCGTTTTATCAAGGCAGAGTACGTCAACTCTCGAAAGGGTTTCTATGCAGTACAAATCCTGCACAAGAGTTTTCCGCTGAGCAAGGCGGATTGAGCTTACCGCAAGCACAACGCTTGAAAGCAGCACAAGTCCCTCGGGAATCATACCGATAATTGCCGCAACTGTGCTTGTTACCGCACGATTTACGCCCTGTCCGGTAACGCATATTCCGTTATAGAGCAGTAATGCCATCATAGGAAGAATACAGATTGAAATGCCCTTAAGAATAGTATTTATGGCATTCATCATCTTTGAATTTGTTTTCTTGACATACTTTGCGCCGCTGGTAATTTTGCTTGAAAAGCTGTCTGCGCCTACTGCGACAGCCTGCGCCTTTGCTTCGCCGCTTACGATAAAGCTTCCCGACAGGATTTTCTCGCCCTGCTTCTTGAAAACAGGGTCGCTTTCGCCGGTAATCAGGCTTTCGTTAACCTCGCATTCCCCGGAAAGCACAAGGCAGTCAGCCGCCGCCTGAGCGCCTGCACGAAAAATTACAATATCGTCAAGGACAATTCCGGAGGTTGGAATTTCCTGCTCCTGCCCCTCGCGGATAACCCGTGCCTTTGGCGCAGAAATCAGGGAAAGGCGGTCGATTATGCGCTTTGCTCGTATCTCCTGGAAAATTCCGATTGCGGTATTGCAGAAGATAACGCCGATAAAAATAGCGTTTTTCAGCTCGCCGAATATTATTACAAGCACTGCAAGGGCTATATTCAGAAAATTAAAGAACGTGAAAATATTATCCCGTAAAATCCGGGACACGGACTTTGTTTTAACATTAACGTCCCCGTTTATTCTGCCATCTTTCTCCCGCTCGTCCACCTGGGCGGCGCTAAGACCTTTTTCTTCGTCTGTCATACTACACCTCGGAGCTTTAAGGCAATACCGCGGCAAAGGCGGTAGCCGCTAATTGCGCGGTGCTGCCTTAATTTCAATCAATAAAGTAAATTATACTATAAAGCAGGCGGTTTGTAAATATTTTCTCATAAATTTCACATTCTTGGAGTATAATACTTAACAAAGAGGCGTTCCGAGGTGTTAATGCGGCTATTATAAACCGATATTCCGTGATTTTAGAAATATTTTCCGGTTTTGGGGCAGGAAAATTTTCGGGGAGAAATATTTGAAAAAAGGGGTTGACAAATAGATTCAAGTGTGCTATAATTATAAAGCGCTCAAAAAACAGAATATCGCGGAGTGGAGCAGGTGGTAGCTCGTCGGGCTCATAACCCGAAGGTCGTAAGTTCGAGTCTTGCCTCCGCAACCATTAAGAAATCGCTCAACCAATAGGGTTGAGCGGTTTTTCTTATTTTAGCAAAGTGCATAGTTTTCCCGTTTTACGGTCAAAAATACGGTCATTTATTGTATAGAATTAATGCAATACACCTTACGGTCAGTATTGCAATTTTTTATTTCACGGTCATATTTAACTTATTTTTT
>JBJERK010000419.1:0-6142 GCA_051882255.1 Ruminiclostridium sp. | reverse complement strand
GGGGACTGCTCTTATAGAGGACTCGGAAACGCTTACTATTGTAGGCAGTATCATTATTCCCAGCAGTACCGAAGCTGTAAGCACGCTCATGCCTCTGCCGCCGATATTTTCACGGACAAAGGGCACAAGCACCACAAGTCCGAAGAAGCCGTAAACTACCGAGGGTATGCCCGCCATAAGGCTTACCGCAGGCTTCATAATCCTGTAAAGCCATGGGGGACAGAATCTTGCCATAAAAACGGCGGTCAGTATTCCTATCGGTACGCCGATTATAAGAGCGCCTGCGGTAACGTAGATACTTCCTATAATCATAGGGAATATTCCGAAGATTTCGTTTGAAGGCCGCCACTCCGTTCCGAAAAGAAACTCACCTATTCCTATTTTTCCGATAGCGGGAACGCCGCTTGCGAAAAGAAACACGCAGATAAGCACTACCGCCGCTATGGAAACGCAGGCCGCGCATATAAACACAGCCTGCATAAGCTTTTCCCTTAGTTTAATCACTTTGTTACCTCGTTCCAGGTGGTTGTTTCACCGGTGAAGATTTTCTGTACCTGCTCGCTTGTGAGGTCAGTAATGGGGTTGTCGTTGTTTACGATTACTGCAATACCGTCCATAGCGATTACTGTAGCGGTAAGACCCTTTTCCTTTTCGGAGTCCTTAAGGTCGCGGGAAGCCATACCTATGTCGCAGATACCGTCGATTGCGTTGGACATACCGGTAGAGGAGTCGCTCTGCTGAACCTCGATTGTAACGCCTGTGTTGATTGCGCAGTAAGCTTCCTTAAGCTTTTCCATTACGGGAGTTACGGAGCTTGAGCCGCCTACTACGATTTTGCCTGTCTTGCCTGTTGACTTGTACTCGGGAGCGTCGGAAACCTTGATATAGCCGTTAGCTTCAATTACCGCCTGTCCGTCAGCGCTCATAATGTAGTCGATAAAGTCCTGAGCTACGTCGCTTAAGCCTTCCTTAACTGCAATATTGAAGGGACGGGAGATTTTGTAGCTGCCGTTGCTTACATTTGCTGTGGAAGCCTCTGCGCCGTCAATCTTAACAGCCTTTACAGTATCGTTGAGGGAGCCTAAGGATATGTAGCCGATTGAGTAAAGGTCGCCTGAAACTGTGGTCATCATAACGGAGGTCTTGTCTGTGATAACTGCGTTCTGGGTTGTGTAGTCGATTTTTTCGCCTGCGTCGTTCTTCTTTTCAATTCCGAAAAGCTCGATAAACGCGCCTCTTGTACCGGAACCGTCTTCTCTTGAAATAACGCCGATTTCCTTTGAGGTATCGAAGTTCTTTGCGGCAGCGGTTGTGGCTGTTGTACCGTCTGCTGTGCCGCCTGCTGTAGTTGTGGCTGCTGTTTCGCCGCCTGAGCAGCCTGCAAAGGAAGCTGTCATAATTGCGGCACACATAATGCCAAGTATTTTTCTTAAGTTTTTCATTTTCGTTTTCTCCTGTTTTACATTATAATTGTTTGATTTACTGCCGAAAGCCGCTCTGCACGATTTACCGTAATTCAGCGGGTTTCTTTCGGTTACAGTTACATTATATTTTTGTAAAGTAAGGATTGTAACCTATATTTTGTAAAGTTTATGTAAAATCGGAGGTTAATCGGGTATTTTTATCTGCAAAGGCATTAAGAGTATTATTTTATTGCAGGAGCAAGAGGCGGCAGCTTAAGTTATATGTGCAAATCAGCAGATTTTACCGCCGTGCTCGCCTACTGCACCCAAAACAGGATTAAACAGCTTAAATTAAGTTATTAATCATCAGAAATTAAGCAATTTTGTATGATTTTAACAAAAACGGCTTTGTGAAATTTTATTTCAGATAATTGACATTATAACTTAGAAATGTTATAATTTAATTCATAAGGTTAAAGCTTAAATTAAGGAGGTACATACTATCAAATGAAAAATTCAAAGAAGATTATTGCTTCGGCGCTTGCTGTTGCGTCCCTTATTTCTGTGGCTTCCTGCAGCGGCGGAAGAACGGCGCAGGACGGTTCAGCCGGCGCAACCACAACAACTCCCGCAACAACCCCCGAAACCTACGATACCGATAAGGGCGTACAGGACGCAGTTGCTAACGTTGATATTGACAAGGGCGAGATAACCGTTACAAAGAAGCTTAAGTGGATGGCATGGTGGCCGATTGACGAAACCTCTGCGGAGGCTGAGCTTTTCAAGGCAACCTACGGTATCCCCGAGGAGGGCGACCAGTCCTACGGCGATTACGCAGACTGCATTACCGTTTACCAGAACGTAGCCTACAACGAGCGCTACGATAAGCTCGGACAGCTTGTATCAACAGGCGACTCCCCCGACCTTTTCCCCTTTGAAATCGGCTACTTCCCTCTTTCCGCATATAAGGGAATGTTCCAGTGCATTGACGGAATAATTGATACAAATTCCGAAGACTGGGCAGACACAAGAGAGGTTATGGACCAGTTCATGTGGGGCGGAAAGAACTACTGCGCAATTACCGCAGTTAACCCCGCTTACCTTTTCTGGTACAGAAGAAGCGTAGTTCAGGACGCAGGTCTTGACGACCCCTACGAGCTTTATAAGGCAGGAAAGTGGAACTGGGACGCATTCCTTGATATGGCGGATAAGTTCCAGAAGACAGGCGACGCAAAGTATGTCTGCGACGGCTGGTACGTTGCCCGCTCTCTCCTCTGCACAACAGGCGTTCCGCTTGTAGGCATTGAAAACGGCAAGCTCAAGAGCAACCTTAACGACGCAAACGTTGAAAGAGCTATGGAGTTTATTTCAAAGCTTGCTCAGCAGAACTACCGCTATCCCCTTGAGGAAAACAACTGGTCTGTTAACGAGAAGGCATGGGCAAACGGCGACACCCTGTTCTTTGTTGACGGTACATGGTTCTACGAGGGCAACGGTCAGAAGTATATGAGAAGATTTGAATGGGGCGAAGACGATATATTCATGGTTCCCGCTCCCCGTGATGACTCTGCCGACGCTTATTATCAGGAAATGAAGGTTGACCCGATAATGCTTGTTGCAGGCTCTCAGAACGTTGACGGCTTCAAGGCATGGACAAACTGCGTACTTGCAGCAGCTAAGGACTCTGACGCAATTGCAGCTCAGAGAGAAAAGAACAAGCGCGACAAGTACTGGACAGACGAACAGCTCGACTTTATCGACGAGCTCAAGGGCGGCGCTCTTACCGCTGTATTCGACTTCAGAAACGGTATCAGCACCTCCTGTGCAGATACAACCTCGGGCAACGCGCCTACCGACCTTGTTCTTGTAAGCCCCTACAGAACAACCGACGAAAGCTATACACAGCTTCGTGCTCAGTACGAGGGCGAAATCAACGCGGCTATAGACGAGCTTAACTCCTCGGTAGCCTGATACTAATAACATCAAAAGCCTGAGAAGATTTTCTCAGGCTTTTTGCTGTCATATAAGCAGAAAGTCCGCAGCCTTTAGCCTGCGGACTTCATTTTATTTCATTATCATCTTATCGAAATCATCTGCGGGTACGGGTCTTGAGTAAAGGAAGCCCTGAGCCGCGTCGCAGCCGCACTGGGAAAGGAAGCGAGCCTGCTCGTTTGTCTCAACGCCCTCGGCGATAATGTCAAGACCAATATCGTGGGACATTGAAATGGTGTGGGATATAATCTTCCTGCCCCTATCGGATTCCATAAACTCGGAGAAGAAGCCCCGGTCGATTTTAAGCACGTCAAACTGGGTTGTTTTCAGCATATTCAGCGAGGAGTAACCAGAGCCGAAATCGTCCATAAGCATTGTAAAGCCGTTTTTCTTGAACTCGGAAACAACGTCCCTTACGCCCTCGTTTTCCAGAGACTCGGTAATCTCCAGCTCCAGGAGATTGCGGGGAATATTGTACTTTTCCGTAAGCTCAGAAATAATTTCCACAACGCTTACGTTTGACAGGTATTCGCGGGAAACGTTCACGGAAATCGGAACAGGCTGTACGCCGCTGTCAAGCCATTTTCTGATACGCTTGCAGGCGCTTTCCCAGATAATTTTGTCAAGCTTTATGATAAAGCCGTTCTGCTCAAAAACAGGGATAAACTCAGCGGGGGAAATCATGCCCTTTTTCGGGTGAATCCACCTTGCAAGCGCCTCCGCACCGATTATTCTGCCTGTAGAAATGCTGTATTTCGGCTGGAGGTACATTACAAACTCGTTGTTTGCAATTGCGCTGTGCATATCCTCCTCTATGGTCTGCTTTTTGTGCAGTACGTTTATCATATCGCTTTCGTAAAAAGCAACGTTATTCAGTGCGCTGCCCTTTATCGACTGGCGGGCAAGGGTGGCGTTATCGCCGTATCTGCGGGAGTTAACCGTTTTATCGGTAACTATGCTTATGCCAAAAATAAAGCGGTATTCCATCCCCTTGTAGCAGCTAAGTCTGCTTTCAATAAGGTGAACGAAGTCTAAAAGCTCGCTCTTGTCGTCAAACATTGTCGCTATCATATAAACGTCGGCTGTAAGACGGCAGTGGGGCTGATTTTCGTTACAGATTATATCAAGGGAGTTGGTGAAGAAGGCTAAAAGCTCGTCGCCTACCGGAGCGCCGTAATTGTCGTTGATAAGCTTGAACCGCTCAACATCAAACTGTATAAAGGCGATTTTCCTGTCGCCGCTTATGTCATACAGCTCCTTTATCTTACGCTGGAAGATTGCAGGGTTTTTATCGGAGGTAAAGAAGGAGAGAATTTCCCTGTCAAACTCCTCTTTCTTGGTAAAGGGACGGATATTAGCATGAATATCGGTAGCCTTGCCGCTGTCGTCCTTAAGGATATTGACGTAGATATGGCAGAACCGGAACTCCTCGGAATTGCCGAACTTCATTCTGAAATCAGCCACAAGAGAGCCTTCCGGTATTCCAACAAGCACCGCCTCGTCCAGCTTTGTGCAGAAAACGCTGTACAGCGCCTCAAATTCCGGGTCAACAAGACCCTGTTCAAGCATATAGATAAAGGGATTTTCCGTATCCGCGGGAATATCGGGACTGCCGCCTATAACTGCTGTTTTCTTGTTTACGCAGTCCCAGAGAAAATGAATGGTGTCTGAATCGGTATAAAAAATCCGTGCAAGCTTATTGCAGATACTATCGTTCAAAGCTTCCATTTCAAATACCCCCTTTTTACTGCATAAATATAGAAATATCTCTGACTTTGGAATAATTATATCACAATTGAAACCAAAATGCAACTTTTTTGTGAGTTATATATAAATATTCTCCGAAATAAACAAAAAATTTTGCCGTTTTTGGTAAAAGTATCAAAAACAGGGAAAACAAGTTTCCCTGTTTAAACTATCATTACTTTGCTTCTGCCTGCTCCATTCTCTTCCTTATATAAGCCTCCAGCATATCGGCAGTACCTTCAATTCCAAGCCTTGTGCTGTTCACGCATATATCGTAGTTTCTCGAATCCCCCCATTTTCCTACGCAGTAGTAGTTATGGTAGGTTTTTCTGCTTCTGTCGTGGTTGTAGATTGCCGCCTGAGCGGAGGCTCTCGAAAGCCCGCCGATTTTTCTTATGCGCTCGATTTTTGCCTCGGAGTCTGCAAGAATGAATATTGATATAAGCCCCGGAAAGTCCTTCAATACGCTTTCTGCGCAGCGTCCCACAACTATGAAGGAGGTTCCCCGCTCGGAAAGCTTTCGTAAGAACTCGAACTGCATATTCGCAATATTTTCTTCGGGTGAGTTTGAATATCCCCTTACAGTCCTTGAAAGCAGCCTGCTTTTCGGCACCTCGTCGTAAAGCTCCAGCTCCTTGTGGTCAAGGTTTTTTTCGCCTGCTATCTCACGCAGAATGTTGTGGTCGTAAACGGGAAGACGAAATCTTTTTGCAAGGCTTTCCGCAATTGCGTGTCCGCCGCTTCCGAACTCTCTGCCGATTGAGATTATTACCTGCTTATTCATATAAACCTCCTCAGAAATATCTTACGAAAATGAAAAGCGTCGAAATTACAAGGGTTATAACCGTAGGCGCAACAAGGTAGCGGCAGTACTTTCCCCAGCTTATAGGATAGCCGTGCTTTGCTGCAACCGATGTGCCCACAACGTTTGCCGAAGCGCCGATAGGAGTTGCGCTTCCGCCTATGTCCGTACCCATTGAAAGCGCCCAGGCAAGTATGTC
>JBJERK010000418.1:0-6154 GCA_051882255.1 Ruminiclostridium sp. | reverse complement strand
ATAATTATTCTTGCGATTGTAATTATTGTCGCAGTCATCAAGCATAAGTTAAATTCAATGACAAGGCAGTATCTTGGCATGGGGCTTGGTGAAACCGCCGATTTTTTAAAAAAAGGAATTGCCGAAGAGGCAACTACTCCCAAAGCAATTTCTAATCTTTCGGCGGTTTATAAGCCAAAGCTCATGCGGGATTTTCCCGATATGACCTATGGGCAGTTTGAAGAAACGGCGAAAAACACTTTGATTTCCGTTCTTAATTCAATACAGGCGGCAAGCATTGACGGTCTTCTCGCCCCTACCGATAATCTGAAGAAGAAGGTTGAGGGGATTATTAATGCAAATGCGGCTGCACACGCAACTGAGCATTACGATAACATAAGAATACACCGTGTTTCAATTGCCGATTACCACAGCACAGAAAAAACAGCAGAAGCGGTCTTTGAGCTTTCCTTCCAGTGCAATCACTTTATCGACAATGGAAAGAATACAAAGACCGACGATACACTTACCCAGATGGCGGCAAAGGTTGTGCTTATTTACGGTGCAGACGAGTATGAATACGACTCCTCCGTTTTATCCCACAACTGCCCCAACTGCGGCGCGCCTATACAGGCGGTAGGCAGCAACAAGGCTTGTCCCTACTGCGGTACTGGCATAACGGAAGCCTCCGTAAGATGCTGGCTTGCGGACAGCTTCAGCATAATCAAGTAAACAGTTTTGTTTAATAAATTTTTCAAGAAAGGAAATATTCAAAATGGGACTTATTAAATCTGCAATCGGCGCGCTCAGCGGAACGCTGGGCGATACCTGGAAGGAAGCCATTCATTGCGGTGCAATGGATAACACAATGCTCCTCAAGGTCGGCACAAAAATGCATTCCGACTCCAACCGTTCAAGCAACACAAAGGGTACTGACAACTACATCAGCAACGGCTCAACAATCATCGTTGAGCAGAATACCTGTATGCTTACAATCGACAACGGCAAAATCACAAACGTTGTAACCGAGCCGGGTCAGTACAAGCTTGACAACTCCTCCGCACCTTCTATTTTCGCAGGCGATATAAAGGACTCTGCAAAGGAGCTTATCAGAAGATTTACCTACGGCGGCACTCCCTCTACCGAGCAGAAGGTTGTATATATCAACCTTCAGAAAATCCCCGGAATAAAGTTCGGTACCGCTGCTGCAATGCCCTACTTCGATCCTCATTACAATACAACCGTTGATTTACGCTGCTTCGGTACCTTTGAAATTCAGATTACCGACGCTGAAATGGCTGTAAAGTTCTATAATGAGGTTTGCCCCAAGGGCGTTGACGCAGGCGATCTTTATGCAAGCACAATATTCTCCAACGAACAGTACAAGGGCGAATTTACTCAGGCGCTTCTTGCAGGTCTTAACGCACTTTCAAACAAGGGCGTTATGTATGCAAGAATCCAGCAGGAGCTTCCCGCTCTTACCGCTGAAACAAGAGCCGCAACTGCTGACAACTGGCAGCAGAGAGGCTTTACAATCACAAATATTGCTCTCGGCGGACCTGTTACACTTGATCCTAAATCTGAAAAGCGTCTTGCTGCAAGACTTGAAGCGGATACTCAGCTTGACCCCAGCGTTCAGCGTGCTATGATGAACAAGAGCATTGCTGCCGGTATCGAAGCTATGGGCTCAAACGAAGGCTCAGGCGGCGGTATGATGGGTGTTATGGGTATGGGTCAGATGATGAATATGGGTGCAAACCTTATGAATTCCTACGGCACACCTCAGCCTCAGCAGCCCCAGCAGCCTGCCGCTAACGGCTGGAAGTGCAGCTGCGGCGCTGTAAATACAGGCAATTTCTGCTCAGGCTGCGGAAGCAAGAAGCCTGCTCCGCCCGAGAGCTGGAAGTGCAGCTGCGGAGCTGAAAACACAACCAACTTCTGCTCCAACTGCGGCGCTAAGAAGGGTTCAAACGAGCCTGCTCCCACAAACTCCGTACAGTGGACCTGCGAATGTGGTTCTGTAAACAGCACAAAGTTCTGCGCAAACTGCGGAAAGCCCAAGCCCGCAGCTCCCAAGAAGTACAAGTGTGACAAGTGCGGCTGGGTACCCGCAGACCCCGAAAAGCCTCCGAAGTTCTGCCCCGAATGCGGCGACCTTTTCGACGAAAACGACTTACAGTAATTTACTGCATAATACCAAAAATACCTCGGGTTTTCCCGGGGTATTTTTTGTAAATCAACAAAAGACGTTCTTGGAATCACCAAAAACGTCTTTTGTAATATCAGAGAATAATACAGATAAGCCCGCCGCAGCCCTCGTTAATTATTCGCTCGATTGTTTCCTGAAGCTTCTGCCGTGCATCAGCAGGCATACGGTACAGCTTGTTGTGCAGTCCTTCGTTTACAAGCTCATGCAGGGATTTGCCGAAAATATTGCTTTCCCAGATTTTTGTGGGGTTTTCTTCAAATTCCTTGAGCAGATAGTGAATAAGCTCCTCGCTCTGCCGTTCTGAGCCTACAATGGGGGAAACCTCGGTTTCGATATTTGCCGCCATCATGTGAATTGAAGGCGCCTGCGCACGCAGACGAACTCCGTATTTTCCGCCCTGCTTGACAATCTCCGGCTCTTCAAGGCTCAGCTCGTCAATATCCGGCATTACAATTCCGTAGCCGGTAGCCTGAACCTCGTCAAGAGCGGTTTTAACCTTCTCGTAGCGCTTCTTTATATCCGCAAGCTCAATCATACAGGGCATAAGGTCTCCCTCATCGTGAAGTTCAAGACCGGTAGCCTCTCCCAAAATGCGGTAGAACAGGTCGTTGTTCACCGAAACTCTGACGTAACCCGCGCCCTTCCCAAGGTCGATTTCCTCAACCTCACAGCCTGAAATATACTCACATTCCGACAAGCGGCAGGTAATACCCTTTATTTCTCCTATTGCAGTTATCTGCGCTGCCGAGCTTCTGAGAGAGCCGAAAACCTCTTTTTTCAGCCAGTGGTCCTTATCAAGGGCAGTAAGCCATTTCGGGATAGCAATATTGATTTCCTTTACAGGGAACTGCAAAAGAACCTCGGTCAGAATATCCTTTATCTCCTTTTCCCCGATGTCAAGGCAGTTCAGCGCAATTACGGGCTTCCCGTAGTTTTTGCTCATTTCCTCTGCTAACGCCTTGCTTTCGGCGCTTTCCGGATTTTTACAGTTGAGAATTACTGCAAAGGGCTTATTTATATTATTCAGCTCGTCAATAACCCGTTTTTCCGCCTCCTCGTATTCTTCTCTCGGAATATCGGAAATGCTTCCGTCGGTTGTTATAACAAGACCTATGGTTGAATGTTCGTTTATAACCTTCTGAGTTCCCACCTCAGCCGCCATATTAAATGGGATTTCCGTATCAAACCAGGGAGTCATAACCATTCGGGGCTGCTCGTTTTCTATGTAGCCGATTGCACTGGGAACTATATATCCTACGCAGTCTATAAGCCGCACATTCATATAGGTATTGTCGTCAATATGTACGGAAATAGCGTCCTCAGGTACAAATTTCGGCTCGGTAGTCATTATCGTCTTCCCTGCCGCACCCTGTGGCAGCTCATCGATTGCTCTTTCCTTGCGAAAGCTGCTGTCTATGTTCGGGATAACCACGGTCTGCATAAACTTACTTATGAATGTGGATTTTCCTGAACGGACAGGACCAACGACGCCGATATAAATATTGCCGTCGGTCCTTTCCGAAATATCGTGGTAAATTGACTTGTTCATCTTAGTAACCATTCCTTTCCTGCCCGCCTTACAGCGAAATCAGTTTCTGCCCAACGGCATTATTATAATCATTAAACAATCGGAATAAGGAGCATGCAGGGCGCTGAAATAACCTCCTGCTCAAGCTCGTTTTCCGCTGCAACAGAGGAAGCCGCCGTGTTGTATTTCTTGGCAATATCCCAAACACTTTCACCGCTTTCAGCGTAGTACAGCTTTAAGGCGTATTCCTTGCTTTTCTGTTTCGGTTTATCCTCATTCACGACAATTTCGCTTACTGCACATACAGTTTTAAGACGGTAAAGAAGCCCGCCTGCATTTATCTGGGCTCTTACCTCAGCAGTCTTATCCCCTGTAATGCTGTAGCTTACGCCTGTAATAGAAACTGCGGGTGCAATTGAGTATGCGTCACGGTCTACTGTTACATCGGGCTCAATCTCAAAGCTCTCGGTTTTCTCAATTACAACAGGCTTTCCGTCGCTGTTTCTGCCTACAAGCTGGATAGCCGCCTGCCCGCAGATAATAAGCCTTCCGTCCTCCGCAGTTCTCACCGAAGTTCCCGTAAGGTCACACTTGCAGTCAAATATTTCGGAAATATTACCATCGGAACATTCAACCTCGGTTTTAAAGGAATTCTGGGCAGAAATGAGCTGAGGAGTCTGCTCAATTTTCACCTGCGTAGTTGTAAAATCGGTTTCGTACTCGGTTGAATATACGTCGCAAACAGGAGAAATAACCGCCTCCTTGTATGCGCTCACCTTGCAGTCAACAGTAATGTCACAGCCAAGCACCCTGTTTTCCCCGTCATCGCTCTGCTTGATTTCAAGGTCGCAGTCCATAACCTCAAGCCTTGCGTAGCAGCTGTGTGAATCCGTAATTCCCTCAATATCGATAATCTGACTCAGAGGAACCGCCGCCTCCATAACCTCGGTTTCGATAACTCCGCTGCTGTTCCGGGTAAGATAGAGCGCCTTTACCTTCGCTTCTCCCTTGACAACAACCTTGTCGGCAATAATCTTTGTATCGCTTACCGACGCTGTGCAGCCCACGGAAATTATTGCGGCAATTCCTCCGCCTGCACCTGTCTCAATGTCCTCTCTTACAACATACTGTCGGTTTGCATAAAGCCTGCTGCCGCAGTAATTTACAGGATTCTTTTTGCTTTCAGTCCCACATCCGCTCACTCCGCAAAGCAGCTGGGTTTCAAAGCAGCCCGTAACCTTAATCTTGCAGCTTACTGCCCCTCTTACGTCAAGCCGCCTTCCGCTTACTGCGCGGCAGTTGCAGTAGTCAGCCCTGGGAAAAATAGAGACCGAGGGAGAATCGGCTGATTTTACCAGCTCTACGGTTTTGGAGTAGGTGTAGCGCTGGTCGATACAGTTTATATCCGTGCTGTTTTCCGCAAGATACAAAATCTTGATATAAACAACGCCGTCGATATAAAGCTGTGTTCCCGATACGCTGTAGGATACTATGCTGGGCGTTAAGCTGCATTTCAGTATCTTGAATATATCGGGATAATAGTCGGGAAGAACGTAGTCAAGTTCAATCCCCTGCTCTGTCTGCCCGTCGTAAACCGTTTCGGTAAGATAAACAGGCTCTTTATCAAGTAACAGTTCCATGGTGTACCTCCATTTTTCTTTGTCAAGAAAATATATTCAGAAACTGTACAGGATATGACAAGCAGGCAAAAATAAAAAAGGAATGCAAAACTGCATTCCTTTAAGTTATCTTTTGAAAGCCTATATTCTGACAATATCTCTCCAGTCAAGGTCTCCTCGTTCAAGTGCGTGTATAAGCGCCTCGCCTGTTGCAATGTTTGTAGCGACGGGTATGTTATGTACGTCGCTGAGTCTTAATAATGTCATCTCGTTGGGTTCGTGGGCTTTTGCATTAAGCGGGTCGCGGAAGAAAAAGAGAACGTCTATTTCGTTGCAGGATATTCTTGCTGCAATCTGCTGGTCGCCGCCCTGGGCACCGCTAAGATAACGTTGAATATTTAGTCCTGTAGCCTCCGCTACAAGCTTACCTGTTGTGCCGGTAGCACACAAATTATGTCTGCTGAGTATACCACAGTAGGCAATGCAAAACTGAACCATAAGTTCTTTTTTTGAATCATGAGCAATCAATGCTATGTTCATTTTCCAACGCCACCTTTCATTTTGTTATCCATAGCTTTAATATCAGTCAATATTGATAGAAAGCGGAACACTTTCACCAAGAATACGCCTTGAAACAGAATCGTAAGCCTTGAAGCCTGCGCTTGATTTCGGAAGCGGGAGTCCCTTTGAGCCGCATACTCTGATGTCGTTATCCTCGGGAACAACGCCGATAAGCGGAATACCTACCGTATCCATAACCTCGTCAAGGTCATAGAGGATTTCCTCGTCCTTGAACTTAACGGGAACCTTATTGATTAT
>JBJERK010000417.1:0-1643 GCA_051882255.1 Ruminiclostridium sp. | reverse complement strand
GTCATTCCCGCTTTCGGGGTAACAACAGCGTTGTAGTAGGGACCTTCCTCCGTAGTCGTCTGCTTATAATAGTATGCGCCGATTTTTACGGTAGCTTCCTCCTGTGTGCAGCGCACAAGAGCTCCGCTTTCGCTTTCCTCCGCAGTTATATCTGCTGAATTAAGGAGCAGCTCTATAAAGGGAACAGGCGAAAAGGCGGTATCGTCGGAGGCTTTGAAGCTTCCGAAATCAAGCTTACCGTCGCCGACAGTATATGCGGAGCTTATATCCCCGTAGTAAGCCCTGCCGTCCCTGTTCCTGTCCACAAGGGCTATTTTCGTATCATCGGGGAAAAGGTGACCGTCCTTTATAACAACGGATTTTCCGTAGCCGGTAAGCAGATTTTCTCCCCCGTTTATTGCGTCCTGCCACTCAGCAGCCGTTCTCAGATAGGAATAGGTTAAGTAAGCAGTAACCGGAGTTCCGTAGTTTTCAAGCACAACCAGACCTAAGATGTCCTTGTACAGGTCGGCATTATACTTAGTTCCTGAAAGGGCGCCTATAGTAAAGTTGAATTTCAGCATTTTCTCCACATACACAGGAAGATACAGGTGGTAAGCGATATTGCCTGAGCCGTCGGGAGCGTAATACTGCACATCAATAAGGGTAAAGCGGTTGTTATAGGCGCTGTCGTACTTGTTCTCTACCATGACGAAATTGCCGTTTTCTATCCTGAGAGAGTTGTCTTCCTCCGGCGCAAGGATAAATTTTCCGCTTTCGGAGTCGTAGCTGTAGCAGGCTATGCTGATACTGAACCTGTTCTTCTCGTCTGCCTTTGCGTAGCTTCCTATATCGCTGTTATTTGTGAGCAGGTGTATGCAGCTGTTCAGAAGTCCGGTAATTTTTGCGTCGGACTCGTTAAGCACAATAACCGGGAAATCCTTTTCGACAGAAGCTCCCGTCTTTGCCTTGAAGGTTGAAAGCTTTTCGCTGAAATTGCCGCTGTTGAACGAAGCCGCATAGCTGTCCACATTATGGTATGCCTTTTTGCTTTCTGCGCTTGACTCACCTATATCATCTAAAATATTGGTGAGTGCAGTACTGCTTACTCCGTCGCCTGTAAGGACATCACCCGTGCCCTCCGGGTCTGTGATAAAGCTTACAGAGGGATTTACGGTAACGTAAGGGAAGCTGCCCATATCACCAACATTGGAGGCGGAGCCGTTGTTTACAGAGGAGGGGATTTCGTTTGGAGTCTCAGCAAGACAAGCGCCCTCGTAGTCGGCGAAAATAAGGTGTAAATCGCCTTTGTTTGTTCCCACGTCCTTTTTCATATAGCTTCCATCTGCGGGTTTAGGCGTACTTAAGCCTACAAGCTTAAAGGAACAGCCCGTATCGATATAGCCGATAACATCTCCCGCTCTGTTAATGCCATTTGAGCGGGTACGGCTTATCTGTACGTTCTTCGCCAGTATATTATAGCCGATTATGTTTGAATTACTCAAAACCGCTCCAGCAATACCACCAACAGGCTTTTCCTTATCAGCGTTGCTACTGTTTTCCTTGCTTGATAAGCTGCAGTCGGATATAGCGCTGTTTGTAACAGTAATAGTCTTTCCCTTATTCTCGATTTTACCGATAAAGCCGCCTGCGCCCTCTGTGCT
>JBJERK010000416.1:0-6190 GCA_051882255.1 Ruminiclostridium sp. | reverse complement strand
CCAGCAAGGGTAAGGGCTACCAGGGCGCAATCAAGCGTCACAACCAGCACAGACTCAAGATGACTCACGGTGCCGGCCCCGTTCACAGAGAGCCCGGTTCTATGGGTGCCTGCTCATCCCCTTCAAGAATCTTCAAGGGCAAGGGCATGGCTGGTCACATGGGTACTGATACAGTCACAGTTCAGAATCTCGTAATCGTCAAGGTTGACGCAGAAAACAATCTTATCGCAATCAAGGGTGCTGTTCCCGGTCCTAAGGGCGGAGTGCTTTGCATTACTGATGCGGTTAAGGCGTAAGGAGGAGGATCACGATGGCAAACGTAAAAGTATATGATATGAACGGTCAGCCTGTTTCCGACCTCGAGCTTAATGATGCAGTATTCGGTATCGAGCCGAACGCAGTAGTTATGCATGCAGCAGTTGTCAACTACCTCGCAAATCAGCGTCAGGGTACTCAGTCAACCCTCACAAGAACAGAGGTAAGCGGCGGCGGTAAGAAGCCCTGGAGACAGAAGGGTACAGGTCATGCAAGACAGGGCTCCACAAGAGCTCCCCAGTGGACTCACGGCGGAGTTGCTTTAGGACCGAAGCCCAGAAGCTACAGCTACTCATTAAATAAAAAGGTTAAGAGACTCGCTCTCCTTTCCGCTCTCTCGTCCAAGTGTGCAGACAACGACATCGTAGTTGTTGACGCAATCAAGGCAGACGAGTTCAAGACAAAGACAATCGTTAATATGCTCAAGGCACTGGGCGTAAACGAGAAGGCTTTAATCGTTCTCGACAGCGTTGACCAGAAGGTTATCAAGAGCGCTGCGAACATTCCCGGCGTTAAGACAACGCAGGTAAACACACTTAACGTTTACGATATTTTAAACTACAACAAGTTTATCGTAGTTAAGGGTGCAGTTGCAAAAATTGAGGAGGTATATGCATAATGGAAAAGACAGCACAAGACATTATCGTACGTCCTATTATTACAGAAAATTCAATGGATGGACTTGCTGAGCGCAAGTACACCTTTGAGGTAGCAAGAGGCGCTAACAAGATTGAAGTTAAGAAGGCTGTTGAAGCGCTTTTCGGCGTTAAGGTTGCCAAGGTTAACACAATCAGCGTTAAGGGCAAGAAGAAGAGAATGGGCCGCACAGAGGGCTACACTTCCGACTGGAAGAAGGCTATCGTAACTCTTACCGCGGATTCCAAGACAATCGAATTCTTCGATGGCATGATGTAAGGAGTGAGATAAATGGCTATAAAGACATATAAACCTGTCACCCCCGGACGCAGAGGCATGACAGTTATTGATTACAGCGGCTTATCTAAGGTTGCTCCTGAAAAGAGCCTTCTTGAAAGCCTTAAGAAGAAGTCCGGACGCAACAGCTACGGCAGAATTACCGTAAGACACAAGGGCGGCGGAAACAGAAGAAAGTACAGAGTAATCGACTTCAAGAGAAATAAGCTCGGTATGAACGCCGAGGTTATGACAATCGAATACGACCCCAACCGTTCAGCATTCATCGCTCTCGTTCAGTACGAGGACGGCGAGAAGAGATACATCTTAGCTCCTGAAAAGCTTGCTGTGGGCGACGTAGTAAGAAGCGGCGCAGACGCTGATATCAAGCCCGGTAATGCACTTCCCTTAAGCTCTATCCCGGTTGGTACAGTTATCCACAACATCGAGCTTCACCCCGGAAAGGGCGCTCAGTTCGTTCGTTCCGCAGGCAACATGGCTCAGCTTATGGCTAAGGAAAACGGTATGGCTCTCATCCGTCTTCCCAGCGGAGAGTTAAGAAACGTTGCAGAGAACTGCATGGCAACAATCGGTTCCGTAAGCAACGCAGAACACGCTAACGTAAACTACGGTAAGGCAGGCCGTGTAAGACACATGGGTATCAGACCTACCGTAAGAGGTTCCGTAATGAACCCGAACGACCATCCTCACGGTGGTGGTGAAGGTAAGTCTCCTGTCGGCCGTCCCGGACCTGTAACTCCCTGGGGCAAGCCCGCTCTCGGTTACAAGACCAGAAAGACCAACAACAGAACCGATAAGTTTATCGTTAAGAGAAGAAACGACAAGTAATAATCACAAGTTGTTGTTAATAAGAGTCCGTACCGAAAGGGTAAAGCGGAACTCATTAACTTGCAGCGTAACTTGAAAGGAATTTTACACTATGAGCAGAAGCATAAAGAAAGGCCCTTATGTCCAGGAAGTCCTTCTCAAGCGCATCGTAGCTATGAACGAGGCAGGCGAGAAGAAGGTTCTTAAGACATGGAGCCGTTCCAGCACAATATTCCCTGATTTCGTAGGTCATACCATTGCGGTACACGACGGAAGAAAGCACGTTCCGGTTTATGTTACCGAGGATATGGTCGGACATAAGCTTGGCGAATTTGCTCCCACAAGAACCTTCAAGGGTCATGTAGGAAGCAAGACTACCAAGAAGTAAGGAGGAGAAACGAATGGAAGCAAGAGCTGAATTAAGACAGGTTCGTATTTCTCCCCGCAAGGTAGGAATCGTACTCGATCTTATTAGAAACAAGCCCTGCGAAATCGCAATGGCTACTTTAAAGAATACTCCCAAGGCTGCATGCGAGCCCCTTATCAAGCTTCTCAAGTCTGCTATGGCTAACGCTGAGAACAACCACAGCATGGACCTCAGCCGCTGCTATGTAGCTGAATGTCATGTAGGCGCAGGCGTTACTCTCAAGAGAATCAGACCTGCTGCAAAGGGCAGTGCACACAGAATCTTAAAGAGAACATCCAACATCGTTTTGGTTGTCAAGGAAGCAGAGTAAGGAGGAGGTAAACTATGGGACAAAAGGTTAATCCGCACGGTCTTAGAGTTGGCGTTATCAAGGATTGGGATTCCCGCTGGTTTGCCGGAAAAGCAACCTTTGGCGACACACTCGTAGAAGACTACAAAATCCGTGAGTTCTTAAAGAAAAAGCTTTACAAGGCCGGCATTCCCGCTATCGAAATCGAGCGTGATGCAGCTAAGGTAAAGGTAAATATCCAGTGCGCTAAGCCCGGTATGGTTATCGGTCAGAAGGGCGCTGAAATCGAAAAGCTCAGAGGCGAGCTTGAAAAGCTTACAAACGGCAAGACCGTTATCGTAAACATCATCGAAGTAAAGAGCCCCGACCTCAACGCACAGCTGGTTGCTGAAAACATCGCTTCCCAGCTTGAAGGACGTGTTTCCTTCAGACGTGCAATGAAGTCCTGCATCAGCAGAACAATGAAGTTGGGCGCTAAGGGTATCAAGACTACCGTTTCCGGTCGTCTCGGCGGCGCAGAAATCGCTCGTTCCGAAAGCTACCACGAGGGCACAATCCCGCTTCAGACACTTCGTGCAGACATCGACTACGGTGTTGCAAGAGCAAACACAACCTACGGCGTTATCGGCGTTAAGGTATGGATCTACAAGGGCGAAGTATTAAAGGGCGAAATCCCCGCTAACAAGCCTGAAAGACCTGCCAGAAGAAGAAACGACAGAAACGGCGAGGGAAGAAGAAACTTTAAACCCAGAGCAGAAAGAAAAGAAGGGGGTAATGAATAATGTTACTTCCAAAGAGAGTAAAGTACAGAAGACAGCAGAGAGGCCGTATGAAGGGCAAGGCTCTGCGCGGCAATACAGTTTCCAACGGTGATTACGGCTTACAGGCTTTAGAGCCCGCATGGATCACTTCCAACCAGATTGAGGCTGCCCGTATCGCTATGACACGTTACATCAAGCGTGGCGGTCAGGTCTGGATCAAGGTTTTCCCCGACAAGCCCGTAACTGAAAAGCCCGCTGAAACCCGTATGGGTTCCGGTAAGGGTTCACCCGAATACTGGGTTGCAGTAGTTAAGCCCGGCAGAGTTCTTTTTGAAATCGCCGGAGTAAGCGAAGAAGTTGCAAGAGAGGCTATGCGTCTTGCTATGCATAAGCTCCCCATCAAGTGCAAGTTCGTAGCAAAGGAACAGGAGGTTGCTGAGTAATGAAGATTACAAAGGAAATCAGAGATTTATCTGAAATCGAATTACAGAACAGAGCTGCTGAATTAAAGCAGGAGCTTTTCAACCTCCGTTTTCAGCTTGCGGTAAATCAGCTTGACAACCCTACAAGAATCAGCGCTGTCAAGAAGGAAATCGCAATTATCAAGACAATTCAGCGCGAGCGCGAGCTTGCTGCCAACAAGTAAGAGGGAGGAGCAGACTTAAATGGAAAGAAATCTCAGAAAAACCAGAGTCGGCATCGTTGTAAGCGACAAGATGGACAAGACAATCGTTGTAGCAATCAAGGATAACGTTCGTCACCCTCTGTACAACAAAATCATCAAGCGCACAATCAAATTAAAGGCTCACGACGAGGAAAACACCTGCAATATCGGCGACACGGTTGAAATCATGGAGACAAGACCGCTGTCCAAGGATAAGAGATGGCGTTTGGTTAACGTAATCGAGAGAGCTAAGTAATAACGGAAGGAGTTAAAAACTATGATACAGATGCAGACACGTCTTAAAGTCGCTGACAACACAGGCGCTAAAGAGCTTATGTGCATCAGAGTCCTCGGCGGCACACGCAGAAAGTACGCAAATATAGGCGACGTTATTATAGCTTCCGTTAAGAAAGCAAGCCCCGGCGGTACAGTAAAGAAGGGCGACGTTGTTAAGTGCGTTGTCGTTCGTTCCGCTTCCGGCTTAAGACGCAGCGACGGAACCTATATCCGCTTCGATGAAAACGCAGCGGTAATCATCAAGGAAGATAAGACCCCCAGAGGAACTCGTATCTTCGGACCAGTAGCAAGAGAGCTTCGTGATAAGGACTATATGAAGATTTTATCACTTGCTCCTGAAGTATTATAAGGGAGGAAGCTTAAGATGAACGATTTACACGTTAAAACAGGCGATGAAGTAAAAATCATCTCCGGCAAGGATAAGGGCAAGACCGGTAAGGTTTTACAGGTTTCTCCCTCCGAAGGAAAGGTAATCGTTGAAGGCTGCAACATGGTAACAAAGCACGTTAAGGCTAAGAGACAGGACCAGCTCAGCGGTATCGTAAAGGCTGAAGGCGCTCTTTATGCGTGCAAGGTTATGCCCGTTTGCCCTAAGTGCAAGAAGGCTACCAGAGTCGGCAACGAAGTAAAGAACGACAAGAAAGTAAGAGTTTGCAAGCATTGCGGTGCAGAACTCTAAGAAGCTTGACAGAGGGGTCGGATAAAGTAACTTCCGGCTGCTGTCGGTAAGGAGTAAATAAAATGGCAAGAATGAAAACCTATTACAAGGAAACCGTAGCTCCCGCACTGTTCAAGAAGTTCGGTTACAAGAGCGTAATGCAGGTTCCTAAGCTTGATAAGATTGTTATCAACGTAGGCTGCGGCGAAGCTAAGGACGACCAGAAGAAGATCGATGCCATTATGAGCGACATAAGCCAGATTACAGGTCAGAAGCCTGTTGTCTGCCGCGCTAAGAAGGCTATCGCAAACTTCAAGCTCAGAGAAGGAAATATCATCGGCGTTAAGGTTACCTTAAGAGGCGAGACAATGTACGAATTCTTGGACAGATTCTTCAACATCGCTCTCCCCCGTGTTCGTGACTTCAGAGGTATTAACCCCAATTCCTTTGACGGCAGAGGCAATTACAGCGTAGGCATCAAGGAACAGCTCATATTCCCCGAAATCGAATATGAAAAGATTGACGCTATCCGCGGTATGGACATTAACTTTGTAACAACAGCTAAGACAGACGAAGAAGCAAAAGAGCTGCTCGCTCTTATGGGCGCTCCCTTCGCTAAATAAGAAAGGTTAAGGAAATAAAATATGGCAAAGAAATCAATGGTTGCTAAACAGCAGCGTCCTGCAAAGTTTTCCACCCGTTCTTACAACAGATGCAAAATATGCGGCAGACCTCACGCTTACCTGCGTAAGTTCGGTATCTGCAGAATTTGTTTCAGAGAGCTCGCTTACAAGGGACAGATTCCCGGTGTCAAGAAGGCAAGCTGGTAATTTTACATCAATTTAATAAGGAGGAAGCAGACAATGCAGATCACTGATACTATCGCAGATATGCTTACAAGAATCCGCAACGCTAACACAGCGAAGCATCCGTCTATTGATGTACCTTGTTCTAACGTTAAGAAGCAGATAGCTCAGATTCTTGTTGACGAAGGTTATATCAAGAACTTCAGAGTTATCGAAGACAACAAGCAGGGTAT
>JBJERK010000415.1:0-6201 GCA_051882255.1 Ruminiclostridium sp. | reverse complement strand
AAAGAAAATTGCGGATATGGAGGGCGGCGCTGCTGCTATGTGCACCTCCAGCGGACAGGCGGCTTCTCTCTGCTCCATACTTAACATCTGCGAGGCAGGGGACAGCTTTGTTGCTTCCTCCTCTATCTACGGCGGAACAATAAACCTTTTTGCAGTTACCCTTAAAAAGCTTGGTATTGAGTGCATTTTCGTTGACTGCGACGCAGACTACGAAACCCTCGTAAAGGCTGCAAAGCCCAACACAAAGTGCTACTTCGGTGAAACTATCGCAAACCCCGCTCTTACCGTTCTTGATATTGAAACATGGGCTAAGGCTGCACACGAAAACGGAGTGCCCCTTATCGTTGACAACACCTTTGCAACTCCCATACTCTGCCGTCCTATCGAATGGGGCGCAGACATTGTTGTCCACTCCACCAGCAAGTATATGGACGGTCACGCTGTTCAGGTAGGCGGCGTTATCGTTGACAGCGGTAAGTTCGACTGGACTAAGGGAAAGTTCCCCTGCCTTACCGAGCCTGACGAAAGCTACCACGGAACAGTCTACACAAGAGATTACCCCGCCGCTCCCTATCTTACAAAGGCAAGAATGCAGCTTATGAGGGATTTCGGCTGCTATCCTGCGGCTAACAGCTCCTTCCTGCTTAACTTAGGACTTGAAACCCTGGCTGTAAGAATGAAGCAGTACTGCGAAAACGCAAAGACTGTTGCCGAATTTATTGCAAAGTCCGATAAAATCGCTTCTGTTTCCTATCCCGGCTTAGAGGGCGATAAGTACTATGAAAGAGCTAAGAAGTATCTTCCCTTAGGTGCAAGCGGCGTTATTTCAATCTCTATCAAGGGCGGAAGGGATAATGCAGTAAAGTTTATGGACAGCCTGACCCTTGCCTCAAACGAGGTTCACGTTGCGGATATACGCACCTGCGTACTGCACCCCGCTTCCGCAACCCACCGCCAGCTTTCCGACGAGCAGCTTGCTGCCGCAGGAATTGACGGAGGACTTATAAGACTTTCGGTAGGTCTTGAAAGTGTGGAAGATATAATTGCGGATATAGAAAGAGGCTTTGCAGCTATAAACTAACAGGCTGTCGATAAGCCGCCATCTGCGTCGTCAACCACATAACGGCAGGCACAAAGCCTAGCCGTTATGCGGTTTCCTAGCATCTGACGACTTCTCGCCACCCTGTGATTATTATTTTCCCATACGATGTATTGAAATAAAGCGAAAACTATGGTATAATTATTTTTTGCATAAGAAAGAAGAAAGGAACAAAGACAAATGGCAAAGGTAGTAAAGTTCGGCGGAAGCTCACTCGCCGACGCTAACCAGTTCCGCAAGGTTGCGGAAATCATAAGAAGCGACAAGGAGCGCAGATATGTTGTTCCCAGCGCACCGGGAAAGCGCTTTTCCGACGACGTTAAGGTTACGGATATGCTGTATAAGTGCTACGACGAGGTTTCAGAGGGTGCAAACGCTCTTGCGGCGTTTATGCCTATTGCAGACAGATTCAACGGCATTATCTCCGACCTCGGTCTTACAATCTCCCTTGACGACGAGTTTGAGACTATAATGGAGAATTTCCGCAAGAAGGCAGGAAGAGATTATGCAGCCAGCAGAGGCGAGTACCTTAACGGTATAATTCTTGCAAATTATCTGGGCTTTGAGTTCGTTGACGCCGCTAAGGGCATTTTCTTCCGCCCAGACGGTGAATTCGACCCCGACCTTACAGACGCTACCTTAGCTTCTATCCTTGAGGGCTACGACTGCGCAGTAATCCCCGGCTTCTACGGCGCAAAGCCCGACGGTACAATAAAGACCTTCTCAAGAGGCGGAAGCGATTTTACAGGCTCCGTTGTTGCAAGAGCAATAAACGCCACAATGTACGAAAACTGGACGGACGTTCCCGGCTTTGCGGTTGCAGACCCCAGAATTGTTGACAACCCCAAGTTTATCGACGTTATAACCTACCGTGAGCTTCGTGAGCTTTCCTATATGGGCGCTACCGTTCTTCATCAGGACGCTATCTTCCCCGTAAGAAACGCTAAAATCCCGATTAATATAAAGAACACCAACGACCCCGCAGCTAAGGGCACAATGATTGTTCCCGAAGCTCCCGAGGGCAAGAACGAGCATATCATTACCGGTATTGCAGGAAGAAAGAATTTCAGCGTTGTATGCCTTGAAAAGGACGAAATGAACAGCGAGATAGGCTTCCTGCGCCGTATTCTTACCCTTATGGAGAGCGAGAATATAAGCTTCGAGCATATTCCTACGGGCATTGATACGATGAACATAATTGTCAACAGCGACGACCTTAAGGCTCACCCCAACTTTGCTGAAAGAGTAAAGGAGGTTGCCTGCCCGAACCATATCGAAATAGAGCATAACCTTGCACTTATTGCAGTAGTAGGACGTGGAATGAAGGCGACAAAGGGTACTGCTACCCGTATTTTCGCTGCATTATCCCACGCAAACATCAACATCAAGATGATTGACCAGGGCTCTTCCGAGCTTAATATCATTATCGGTATCAAGGAAGAGGACTTCGAGGACGCAATCAAGGTTATCTACAATATGTTTATGCTTCAGGAATAATCGGGCTTTCGGGAAAGGATTTTTGTAATGAGCTTAGCCGACCGGCTTTTTATACAGAACTGCCGTGATATTATAGAAAACGGCACGTGGGACACCGACCAGAGCGTAAGACCCCGCTGGGAGGACGGAACTCCCGCCCATACGGTAAAGAAGTTCTGTATCGTAAACAGGTACAACGTAGGGGAGGAGTTCCCCATAATGACCCTGCGCAGAGTTTTCTACCGCTCGGCTATTGAGGAAGTCCTCTGGATTTATCAGCAGAAGTCAAACGACGTAACAAAGCTTTCAACCCATATCTGGGACGCATGGGCAGACGAAAACCACACAATCGGCAAAGCCTACGGCTACCAGATAGGGGTAAAGAGCAAGTACCCCGAGGGGGAATTTGACCAGATTGACAGGGTGCTTTACGACTTAAATCACAATCCTGCCAGCAGGCGGATAATAACCAACACCTACAACCATCACGACCTTAACGAAATGGGACTTGCGCCCTGTGCCTACAGCGTTACCTACAACGTTACAGGCAATAAGCTGAACGCCCTTCTGAATCAGCGCTCACAGGATATGCTGGTTGCAAACAACTGGAACGTATGCCAGTATGCGGCGCTTCTGATAATGCTTGCAAAGGCAAGCGGACTTGAACCGGGAGAGCTTGTGCACGTTATCGCAGACGCACATATCTACGACAGGCACGTTGATATTGTAAAGCAGATAATCGAAAAGGAGCCTTATCCTGCGCCGATAATGCACGTTGACGATATAACCGACTTCTACAAGTTCACCAAGGAAAGCTTTACTCTTGAAAACTATAAGTACCACGATTTTGAGGGAAAAATCCCCGTTGCGATATAGGAGAAGCTATGAACTTAATCGTTGCGGCAGATAAGGACTTCTGCATAGGAAAAAATAACGGGCTTTTAGCGAATATCCCCGAGGATATGAAGTTTTTCCGTGAAACTACTTCGGGAAAAATAATCGTTATGGGCAGTAAGACTTATTTAAGCTTCCCAAAGCGCCCTCTCCCAAACAGGGAAAACCTCGTTATAACAAAAAACCCCGGAAATTACCCGGAAGTACGGACTTTTACGGATATTGAAAGCTTCTTAGGCTATGCAAAAACCGCCGGAAAAGAGATTTTCGTATGCGGCGGAGGAATGATTTATAAGAGCCTTCTGCCTTACTGCAAAAAGGCTTACATAACGAAAATAGACCATAGCTTCGGCGGAGATACCTTTTTCCCGGATATTGACAGCATGGAAAACTGGCGGCTCACCGAGGAGAGCGAGGAAAAATCAAGCGGCGGCTACAGCTTCCGCTTTACGGTTTATGAAAATACAAGCCCGTTAGCATACTAAAAAACAAAAGCTTCGGAAAACCCGCCTTGAAAGGGGCGGGTTTTAATCCGAAAGAAAGGACAGGTTCATCACAATGAGAAAACGATTACTTCCCGTAATTTCCGCTGTTTGTGCAGTTTCTCTTGCAGTAGCGGCAGGCGGCTGTAACGGCGGAACAGAAGATACTGCACAAAACGCAGGAGAAACAACCCCCACGGAAACTACCGCTCCCGCAATCGACCCCACCGCAAACGGCGGCGACATTTCCTCGGAATACGAATGGGGAAACGTTGAGATTGTAGGCGGCGGCTATACGGTAGGTCTTTACTACAACAAGGCTGAAGAGGGGCTTCTCTACGCCCGTACCGACATCGGAGGCGCTTACAGAATGGACAAGGAAACAGGCCGCTGGAAGCCGCTGACCGACCGGTTCGACCAGAACGACTACACCTACTACGGAATAGACGGACTTGCAACCGACGAGAGAGAGCCTAACAGGGTTTATCTTCTTGCGGGAATGTACCGTGACTGGAATGCGGCGGTGCTTTGCTCCGAGGATTACGGCGAAAGCTGGAGCATAACTCCCCTTGAATTTGCCGCAGGCGGAAACGAGCCGAACCGCTACGCAGACAGGCTCATGCTGGACCCCAACGACAGCGCAACCCTTTACGTCTGCTCAAGAAACAGCGGGCTCTGGGTAAGCCACGACTACGGACAGAGCTTTGCTCAGGTTGAAACCTTCCCCACCCTTGGCGTGTCCTACAGGGAGGACGGCTACAGCTTCGGCATAATCACAATTGCCCTTGACCCGACCTCCTCCGAGGCGGGGCAGCCCTGCAAAACAATCTATGTGGGCACAGGCGACAAGACAGTATATATGAGCAGGGACGGGGGAGAGAGCTGGACGGAAATAGAAGGACAGCCGAAGGACAAGTACCTTGCCTGTCATATCTACGTTGAAAACGGGCTTGTATATTTTGTAATGAACGAAAAGGCGGGTCCCTACAATGTTCCGGGCGGGGCGGTTATGACCTACAATCCCGAAAACGGGGAATGGGGAGATATTACCCCCGATGACAGCGGCCACGGCTGGGGCGACCTTGAATTTGACCCGAACAATACAAATGTGATGTATGTCACCACAATGGGCAAATGGGGCGCTCAGGAGAACGACGATATGTTCCGCTCCGAGGACGGCGGAAAGAGCTGGACAGCCCTTTTCACAGGCGACGGGGACAACAGGATTTTCGAGGTTGACTACTCCGGCGCAAAGTGGCTTGACTGGGGCGGCGACCACGCTAAGCTGGGCTGGATGATGGGCGATATTGAGATTAACCCCTTTAACAGCGACCAGATAATCTACGGCACAGGCGCTACAATCTACCGCTCAACAAATCTCAGCAAGTGGGGAAGCGGAGAAAAGGTTATTTTCGAGGTTTGCTGTGCAGGACTTGAAGAAACCGCAGTTTTATCCCTTGAAGCGGCAAACTCTGACGATATACGCCTTTACTCCGCCATGGGAGACATTGACGGCTTCACACACACCGACGTTGACAAGGCGCCCGATAACCTCAATCAGAACGGATTTATGACTACCTCCCGCTGCATTTCCGCAGCCTATAATAATCCTCTTGTTGCAGCAAGAACAGGGGACGGAAACCTGCCGATTTCCATTACTACCGACGGCGGAAAGACCTGGAAATCGGTTAAGAAGCCGAAAGATGTAGGCGGCGACTGCGGCAGGATTGAGGTAAACTGCGACGGAACAACGATTTACTGGACGAATACCGCTGCGGCTGCAATTTACTCCACCGACGACTACGGTAAAACATGGACAAAGCTTGAAAAGGCTTTTGCAAATGCAAAGCTTGCAGCAGACAGCAATAACCCCGACGTTCTTTTCGTTTATACGGGCGGCATGCTGTATGCAACCAAGGACAGAGGCGCTACCTTCCAGATGAGCACGCTCTTTATTCCCGACGGCTGCTATATCGAGTCAAATCCGGAAACTGAGGGCGAGGTGTGGCTTGCTACCGCCTACGGCGGAGTTTACCGAGTTACCGATTTCGGACAGGGCGAGCTGCTGAAAACCTCCATTCAGAGCGCTGAATGTATGGCAGTAGGCGCTCCCAAGGACGAAAACAGCCCCATGACGTTATATGCAATAGGCACCTGCGAGGGAATTTACGGAGTTTGGCGCTCCACCGACCGCGGCGACACCTGGCAGCGTATCAACGACGACGCTCACCAGTTCGGCGCTATCGGCGA
>JBJERK010000414.1:0-1662 GCA_051882255.1 Ruminiclostridium sp. | reverse complement strand
ATATCAGTAAAGTTACCGGTATTCCGATTGTAAAACTTGCAACCCAGGTTATTATCGGAAATACAATTAAGGGACTCGGATATACTCCGGGACTGCAGAAAAAAGCTGACTACATCGCAATTAAGATGCCTGTATTCTCATTTGAAAAAATCCGTGGTGCGGATATCAGCCTCGGACCTGAAATGAAATCAACAGGCGAATGCCTCGGTATTGCCCACACCTTCAGCGAGGCGCTTTATAAGGGTCTTATTGCAGCAGGCTTCAAGATGTTCGACAAGGGCGGCGTGCTTATCTCCGTAAGAAACCAGGATAAGCCCGAAATTATCGAGCTTGCAAGCCGCTTTGAGAAGCTTGGCTTCGATATTTACGCAACCAGCGGTACAGCCTCAACCCTTATCAGAAATATGATTGCAACCAACTTTACCTACCGTGTAAACGAGGGACAGGAGCCCAACATTATCTCTCTGCTTGAAAGCGGAAAGATTAATTACGTTATTTCAACCTCCGAAACAGGCAGAAAGCCTGCCCGTGAAAGCGTAAAGCTGAGAAGAAAGTCGGTTGAGCGCTCAATCGCCTGCCTTACTTCCGTTGATACCGCAAACGCTCTTGTTTCCTGTATCGAAATGAAGAAGAGCATTGACGATATTGAGATGGTTGATATTACAAAAATCTGATTGACTGAGCTATGTTCACATATTTCAGATGTGTGAACATAGCTGCATACATTTCCTTATGAGGATTCTATGAAAATTGGCGAATTAAAATTTAAGCGAAGATACAGCGCAGCACAGGTTATCGTTGATATTTTCTCCCTTGCAGCGCTCCTTTATCTTTGCTATACTGTTTATGTGTGCAGTATGGATATTTCACGGCTTAATGCTCTTAACCAGACAAACAGCGACCTTTCCTTTATGGACTGGAAGCCGCTGATTATTTGGATTGTGGCGGCAGTTGTCGTTTGCGGCGTTTCTGTGTTCCTGTTATTCAAAAGCAGGAAAAAGCCGAAAAAGCTGTTTATAAACGAGAACAACGTGGTGAAATACTGCAACATAATTGATACCTGCATTTCCTGCCTGCGGCTGCTTATTCTGCTTGCATTGTGCGAGGGCTGCTATCTTCACATGGCGGCAATACTTATGAGAAACGCAGGCTTTTCGGTGCAGCTTCTCTGCGACCTTGCAATTGCGGTGTTTGTGGTACTGTTCACAAGGCTCAGACTTGAAGCAATCAGCGATACCGAAAGGGAAAAGGCAGAAGAAAAGGAAAAGAAAAAGACAATAGTCGAGGATTAGCGGAGGACACGATGTCATACAAATGCGCCGAATACAAGCTTGTTGAGAAAACTGCTATCTCAGCAGGAATTTTCTCCTTTACAATTCTTTGCCCCGAGGTTGCCACATTGGCTAAGTGCGGGCAGTTTGTTCATATCCGTGTGGAAGGCTGTACACTGCGACGTCCTATTTCAATCTGCGAGGTCAACCGCAGCAGCGGCACTATAAGAATAGTGTTTGAAATAAGGGGTTCCGGCACAGACAAGCTTTCGCAGCTGAATGTGGGCGACGATATTGATATGATTGCGCCTCTTGGAAACGGCTTTACGGTAACTAAGGACAGGTTTGCACGCAAGCCTGACAACCTATACATTTTTTACGCGTATATAAC
>JBJERK010000413.1:0-6254 GCA_051882255.1 Ruminiclostridium sp. | reverse complement strand
CCCGTCCCAACCGAAAATGAACAGTAATTTTATCAATTTTGCGGTTTCAAATATTGTTATTTCTGTGTCTCTCTTTCTTATAGCCGTTTGTATTCTGGCTTTTGTTATAATTATCGCATTCCTGAACGGGGGAAGAAACTATAAGTTTTCCGCAAACGAAACAGGCTTTACTGTAATATACCCTAAAAAAGGCAAAGAAGAGCTGTTTTTATACGATAAAATTATAGGTATTCAGGTGGAAGAACGGAAATTCATGTTCCTGCGAAGCGGTATGGATGTTGTAATAATAACAAAAAGCTATTCCCGTCGGTTCAGACTTATCCACACCTCTGCTTCAAGGGCAAACGGCATTTCCGAAACCCCATTCAACATAATACGAGAGCGGATAGGACTTTCGGAGCGCCCGAATTATCATTTTTAACGGGATAAGGAGGTATTTTTATGTTCGTAGATATAGTTAAGATTTCAATAAAGGCAGGCGACGGCGGAAACGGCGCTGTTTCCTTCCACAGAGAAAAATATGTTAATGCAGGAGGTCCTGACGGCGGTAACGGCGGAAAGGGCGGAGATATTGTATTTCAGGCAGACGACAGCCTTTCTACCCTTATCGACTTCCGCTACAAGAAGAACTATGCGGCGAAAAACGGCGACCCCGGCGGCGCCCGGCGCAGCACAGGCAAGTCAGCTCCCGATACTGTCATAAAAGTACCGAGAGGAACGATAGTAAAGGACACCGAAACAGGCAGGATTCTTGCCGATATTTCCGGTGACGAGCCTGTTGTTGTTGCAAAGGGCGGAAAGGGCGGCAAAGGCAATATGAACTTCGCTACTGCCACAAGACAAATTCCCCGCTTTTCAAAGCCGGGCTACCCGGGAGAGAAGTTTGACGTTACCTTAGAGCTTAAGCTATTAGCAGACGTGGGACTTGTGGGCTTTCCGAATGTTGGAAAATCCAGCCTTATAAGCGTTGTCAGCGCCGCTAAGCCCGAAATCGCAAACTACCATTTCACCACAATTACTCCTGTTCTCGGAGTTGTAAAAAGAGGAGAAAAATCCTTTGTAATTGCGGATATTCCGGGACTTATCGAGGGAGCAAGCGAGGGCGTTGGGCTTGGACACGCATTTTTGCGCCACGTTGAACGCTGTCGGCTTATTATTCACGTTCTTGACGTTTCGGGTATTGAGGGCAGAGACCCTATCGAGGATTTTGAGAAAATCAATAAGGAGCTTAGCAATTTTTCGCAGGAGCTTGCTGAGCGCCCGCAGATTGTTGCTGCAAACAAGGCGGATATAGCGGAAGAGGAACAGATTGAACGGCTGAGAGCATATATTGAAGAAAAGGGGCTTCCCTTCTTTGTAATTTCGGCTGCAACCGCAGAGGGCACAAAGGAGCTTATGGACAAAACCGCAGCAGTTCTTGACGAGCTTCCGCCTATTGTAAGATACGAGGCACAGCCTCTTACACTTGAAGAAATCGAAAAACAGAGCAAGGAAAAGAGAAGCTTTACTGTACGTAAGGAGGACGCTCACTACTACACAGTTGAGGCGGAGTGGCTTGCACCAATACTTAGCGTTGTGAATATGGATGACTACGAAAGTCTTCAGTACTTCCAGAGAGTTCTTCGGTACAGCGGAATTATTGACGCACTGGAGCAGGCGGGTATTGAGGAAGAAGACACGGTTTCCATATTCGACTTCGAGTTCAGCTTTATGCGGTAACAGGCTGACGACTTCTCGTCCCCTGTAATGACATCAATAACAATAGTTTTTGCTAAATTATGTCACTTTTTGTCCTTTATTTTCGTTTTATAAATGAGGTATGCCAGAATGGTAACTATGACAAAATCACAGGCAAAGCAGTTAAGCCCCGCCGTCCTCGCCTTTTACGGGGACAGCGTATATGAGGTGCTGGTGCGGAGAAAAATAGTTGAGGGAGGAAACCGTCCTTCCCGTGCTCTCCACCGTATGTCGGTTGAAATGGTAAGAGCCTCCTTCCAGAGCAGGGTTTTCGATCGTTTATCGGGAATTCTGAACGAGGAGGAAGCGGAAATTCTTCGCCGTGGGCGAAACGCCTCGGGTCTTACCGTTCCCCACTCCAGCACTCCCGAGGAATATCATAAGGCAACGGCGGTTGAAGCGCTTTTCGGGTACTTAAGCCTTATCGGGGAAACCGAGCGGATTAGTGAGCTTTTCGAGGTGATTTGTAATGAAGAAAACAAAAAGTAAGGACAGCAAGCCGCAGGAGAAAGCAAAACAGCCTGCCGCCGAAAAGAAAACGGTAAAGGAACGGGTCAGAAAATGGCTTATTGATATACCGGTTATTATTTTTGGTGCAGTAGTCTATTCGGCGGGTATCAATGTTTTTACCGCTCCCAACGACATCGCCCCCGGCGGTATCGGCGGTCTTGCTACCGTTATAAGTCATTTATCCGACGGCGTACTCAGTATAGGTCTTATCTTCGGTATTATCAATATCCCCCTTGTTATTGCAGGCTTTATCCGTCTGGGCAGGTCCATGATGACACGGACTCTTCTTGCTGTTGCGGTTACTACCCTTTGCACCGACTATTTCAGATACCTTTTCCCGGTTTACGAGGGCGATAAGATTATCGCAGCAGTTTTCGGCGGCGTGTTTATCGGCTTCGGGCTTGGGATTGTGTACCTGCGGGACGGTACAACAGGCGGCACGGACATCATAAACAAGCTGATACAAAAGGCTAAGCCGCACCTTAGCCTTGGCTTTATAATGATGATGACCGACGCTATGGTTGTGCTTATCTCAATTCTCGTTTACGGCAACTTTGAGTCGGGACTTTATGCGCTTATCGCTATTTTCGTAAGCTCGAAGGTTATGGATTCCCTGCTTTACGGCACTCTTGAGGGAAAAATGGCGCTTATCTTCTCGGAAAAGCCTGACGAAATCGGTCGTGAGATTATAAGCAGTCTTACAAGAGGCGCAACCTTCCTGAAAGGCAACGGGGTTTATTCCGGCGATGAGAAAAAGGTTATCTGCTGCGCTGTTCACAAGAACGAGTATGTAAAGCTTAAGCGCAAGGTAAGGGAAATCGACCCGCATGCCTTTATCATCACCACCACGGCAAATGAAATACTGGGAGAAGGCTTCCACAAAATAGACTGAAAGGAAAAAGAGGAATGTTCAGAAAAACAGGAGCTTCAAGGCTTACAGCCGCTTTTCTTACAGCGGCTCTGCTGGCGCAGACAATTTTCGTTATCCCCGCTTTTGCATCGGCAAAATCAAATCAGTACGACAGAAAATTACAGCTTGTAACAGAAAAGCTGTACGAGGACAAGGAAACGGTTGACGCCGTTAAAGCCCTTGATAAGGCAGTAGCCATTATCTCGGTTTCCGACGGGAAAAGCAGAGCCAAGAGCTTTTCCGCCACCACAGGAAGCCTTTCCGCTTCCCTCGAAAAGGTCTCCGAAAAGGCAAAGGCTTCGGGAATTACCCCGAAATGGGTTAAGCTTGAGGTGGTTACAGCCGTTGAACAGATGAAGTACTCCGACTTTACAGCAGAGGTAATGGGCAAAAGGGGCGGAAGCTTCCGCAGGGGTATCGCCTTCAACGACTATTTCGGCAGAATTATTACCGAGGGAGAGCTTAACGCAAACGGGCTTATCGACTATGAAACAGGAAAGCTTAAACTAAAGGAGGTAAACAGCTTCCTTAAGTTCTTAGGCAAGAAGCAGCTGGACAAGATACCAAGCACTCTCTACATATTTGACACATCAAGCTATTTTACCGAAAATACAGCTTATGCAGAAAAGCTTATTAACGAAAAATATAACTCAACGGGCAGACGGGGCGTAAATGTAAACCGGGAGTATATTGAGAACCTTGCAGGAAAGACCTCGGACTACCTTGCGGGGATATGCGACGATAACGGAAAATTCGTTTACGGCTATTACCCTATTGACAACGAGGAAATTGCGGGGTATAATATGTTAAGGCACGCAGGTACAACCTGGAACCTTATTTTGCAGTACGAAATAACGGGTAATGAGGAGCTGCTGCCTGTAATAGAGAAGGCGCTTACCTACCTTTCAAAATATATTCAGTACAAGGACAGCAATACCGCCTTTGTGATAAGCGACAACTGCCTTAACGTAGGCGGAAACGGACTTGCGCTGCTTGCATACTGCTCCTACGCAGAAATAGTAGGAAGCGATAAGTACAACAAAGTTATAGAAGCCCTTGCAAACGGCGTTATCTTTATGCAGAAGGAAACCGGCGGCTACGTTCACGCAATCGGCAAAAACACCTACAAGGTCTTAAAGGACTTCATTATCGTTTACTATGACGGCGAGGCTATGTACGGCGTGCTTAAGGCTTACGGCGTTACAGGCAAGAAGAAGTATCTGGACTGCGGAAGAAAAGCGGCGGACTACTTTATTGCCAACAACTATGAAACCCTTAACAGCCATTGGATTTCCTACGGCTTCAACGAGCTTACCAAGTACCTGCCCGAGGAAAAATATTTCGAGTTCGGGCTTAAGAATTTAGCAACAAACAACTACACCACCAAAATCTACAACACCACTTCCGCTGCCCATACCGCGTGTGAAACTATGGGTGCAGGCTTCGAGCTTTACGACAGGCTTGTAAGCGGCGGCTACAAGTGCGATTATCTTGAGCAGTTTGACAAGGATATGCTTTTAAAGGCATTAAGGCGCAGGGTTTACTACGGTCAGAACTACTTTATGTTCCCGGAATACGCTATGTATTTTGAAGACCCGCAGACCGTTCTCAACAGCTTTGCTGTAAGAGAGGACTTTTTCAGAATAAGAATTGACGATATTCAGCACTTTATGGGCGGCTACTATCTTTACTGGAAAAATTATGACAGAATCAGCAGCTACAACGAAAAGAAGGACAGCTGATACTGCATTATAGATTAAAAAATCTGGAGGATTATATGTCAGGACATTCAAAATGGAGCACTATCAAGAGAAAAAAGGGTGAAAAGGACGGCGCAAGAGCCAAGGTTTTCACAAAAATCAGCCGTGAAATAATCGTAGCGGTAAAGGAGGGCGGAGGCGACCCTTCCAGCAACTCCAAGCTGGCTCAGCTTATACAGAAGGCAAAGTCCAACAACATACCCAACGACAACATTGACAGGCTTATCAAGAAGGCAACCGGCGACGGCGAAAAGACCAACTACGAAAACTGCGTTTACGAGGGCTACGGTCCAAACGGCGTTGCGGTTATAGTTGAATGTCTTACCGACAACAGAAACAGAACCGCAGGGGAAATAAGACATTATTTTGACAAGTTCGGCGGAAATTTAGGCACCTCCGGCTGCGTTTCCTTTATGTTCAGCACAAAGGGTATCGTTGTTCTTGACAACGAGGACGGCGAAATTGACGAGGATAAGGCTATGGAGGATATTTTAGAGGCAGGCGGCGATGACTTCTCCTTTGAAGATGGCTGCGTAGAGATTTCTACCGACCCTGCAACAGTAGGCGAGGTTGGCAAGGCGCTTGCGGATATGGGCTATACTGTTCTTTCTGCTGAGCCTGCACAGGTTCCTTCTACCTATACTACTCTTACCGATGAGGACCATATCAAGAAGATGGGACTGCTTCTTGACGCTCTGGACGATAATGATGATGTTCAGAATGTTTGGCATAACTGGGAAGAGGCGTAATAAGCGGCACTATAAGCTTTATAAAGGCATTTGATGATTTATTATTATCAGGCTTGCCGCCTGAATGACAATATACAAGCCGTCAATTATTATATTTATTCCACAAATGATGATATACCTCTTGATTGTAATCAATCAGGAGGTATATTTTTATGTCTATTGCAGAATTGATTCAAGAATTCATTTTGGAGTGTTCAATCAAGAACTGCTCGCCGCTAACAATCAAGAATTACAGAAATATTGGAAGGATTATATCATAGCAAAAGTGATAGTAATTCAAACACCTACTAAATAAAATGAGCAGGCTATTCACACTTAGTCTGCTCATTACATTTTTCATTCAGTTTTTCAATATGAATTATGATTTGTTATCATCCACTCATAAAAATATGGGTTTTCCCATGTTGTATCATCATTAAATATAATCTGTTCTACAACATATTTCAAATTTTTTGTTGAACCGTCTATAAGTAAGTCGTCGGAAAAAGACTTTGACTTATCTGCACCAAGATTAACAATTCCACCCGTATAATGACCATTTACACAGTATGTGTCATAAGGAGAAACCGAAACAGGCATACCATTTTC
>JBJERK010000412.1:0-1666 GCA_051882255.1 Ruminiclostridium sp. | reverse complement strand
GCATTTCGGGGAAGTTTTCAAGTCCGTATTCCTGTGAAAATGAAATAAGGCTGTCGGCCGAAACACGGCGGTTTTCAAAAAACTCCGTATATATCGGAATTGCAGCGGCTAAGGATTCGCTGTATGTGGCAATATTCCCCAGAGCGGAAAGTATAGCCTTAGAATTATCTTTTCTGAAAAGCAGGCTTATAAGCTGTCTTTCAAAGCACTTTTTTCCGTAAGCGTCAAACTTGCTGTAATACTTATATATATTATCGTAACCCAAAAATTCTGCAAGCTCAGCGGCAAGGAAAGCAAGCTCGCCCACCTGTTTCTTATTTTTGCAGAAGCCTTCCACGGGAAGAGCCAAAAAGTAATCCTGCGCTGTTTTAAACTTATGTGTATTTATGCAGGACTGCACAAAATCAATAATAAATACAAGAAAATTGCTGTCTGAAATAACCTGAATCGAGGTAAGAAAAACGTCCCAGGTATTAAGTTTTCCGTCTCTGAAATCCTTATAAAGAGCAAAAAAGCGGATATATTCCCGTTCCGCCTCTTCGTATCTTCCAAGGCGGAACAGGGAAAGAGCGCATAAAGCGGTAATTTCTACGTCTGAACCTAAAACGCCGCTTCTAATCCTTTTGTCCATATTGAAATATTCTCTGCAAACGCCAAGAACCGCCTCGTATTTTTTGTCCGTGTAAAGGCAGTGGGCTTTCTTCCTGTACAAAGCCGCAAGGGTTATATCTTTCTTTTTCTTACAGAATTCAATTCCGTCCTCAAGATACTTCATCGCCTTCTCTCGCTCCATGCCATAAAGACACTCGAAAAGCTGAAGATATATAGTAGCGTCGCTGTCCTTTTCGGTTTCGTACCGCTTTAAGAGCAGCTCGTAATTGCGGTTAAGCTTTGCAAGCTCCGGGTTGTCCTCGCCAAAGACGTAGCCGTAATGGTCAACGTAGTCGTTGAAAACCCTGAGAGGCTCGCCGTATGTGTTGAGATGCTCGTGAACCGGTTTTATAAATCTTGTTCCGGGCAGTATTTTTGTAAGCCTTGGCGCTCTGAAATCGCTGTAATAGCCGTCGCCCTGTAAGTCGGAATAATTGCGCTGAATGTAGGAAGCCGAATTGTACTTCTTATACTCCCCCGAATTAAAAAAGTATATAATCTCGCCGCAGGACTTAAAAATCTCGTCTGCGTCGAGGTACATATACCACTCGCCCTTTGCCTTTTCAAGGGTGGAGTTTCTTGCGGCGGCAAAGTCCTTTATCCACTCAAAGTAGAATACGTTGTCGGTAAATTTACGGGCAATCTCAACCGTTCTGTCGGTAGACCCCGTATCCGCAATAATAAGCTCGCAGTCCACGTTTTCAAGTATGGGCTTTATAGCGGTAAGGCACTGTTCGAGGTACTTTTCCTCGTTCTTTACTATCATTCCTATTGTTAAAAGCATATTACTGACTCCTTTTTATCGGCGTTATCATTTCCATGCGGCAAAGGCGGCAGACGATAATTGTGCGGCGCTGCCTTTCTTCCCGTTCCCGGCTTTCCCGCCCGCTCAGGTGCTGCACCAAAATATAATAAAACTATTATACCACACTTCCCCCGATATGGCAATACAAAGTGAGGTTTAAGTTTCCCCAAAATTCAATCTCGGCAAATCAGAAACATCAAATAGCAACAA
>JBJERK010000411.1:0-6270 GCA_051882255.1 Ruminiclostridium sp. | reverse complement strand
CTCCTCGGTGTTGCCCGAGTTGATTTCCTTCATTGTCTTAAGCATATCAAGCATCGGGTTCATAACCTTCTGGGTCATAAGAATCATAACAAGAACGCATACAAGAGCAAGCGCAAGAATAACCACAAGGCTTACGATAAATGTGAAGAATACGGAGCCGCTTGCCTGAGAAGCGGGATAAAGGGAAACCCATACCCAGTCGGTGCCGGTGATATGACCGTAGCCGCCGAGATAGCTGCAGTTGTTGAGGTTATTTCCCTTTGCGTCGGTAGAAGCGCTGAGCATATCTGTTACAGAAGGAGATACAACGGAAGCAAAATCGGTAGCGCTTAAAGCTGAGGCAGGCGAGCCGTTGTAGTTCAGCACGGTTTCTGCGTCTGCAACAGTAAGATAGCCGTAGTCAAGATATGTACGGTTTGCAAGGTAATCGGTAACCGAGCTTAAGTCAATAACCAACGATACATAGCCGTCCTTTGCAGCGCTTGTTGCAACGAAAACGTTCTTTCCGCCGTAGGAAGCCTCGGAAGCATAAAGCTTTGAAGCAAAGGCGTCCTGCTTTGAAGACCATTCCTCGCCGTAAGCGAAGAAGGTTGTGCCTGCGGGAGAGCCGTTCCTGTCGTAAACAATCATACCTGCCTTGTCGGTGATGACCATATCAAGCACCATTCCGCGCTGTGAGCACCATATTTCCGCAGTCTTATCAACCTCGGACTTTACGGAGTTAAGGTCGGAAACCGCCTTTTCCGCAAAGCTCATACTGCTCAGCGACTTAACGTCGGCAAGGTAGCCCGAAACGATATTTTCAACTCCTGCGCTTTCGGCTGCTCCTAAAGTCGCAGCCTCGTCGCCTATCATATTTCCGGCGAAGCCGAAAATCTCCACCGAAGCTGCTATTGCCACAATAAGAAGCGGAATAACAGTCGCTCCGATAAGAATTGCCCTGAGGGCGGTTTTTACTTTGATATTCATAGCCTTACCATTCCTATTCGTAATATTCGGCGCAATACCGCCGTTAAATCGGAGCTTTCGCCCCGTTAAAGTCGTTATTCGTTGCCCTTGACTCGCTTAAGCCCCTCTTTCATGCGGCTTTCACGTTCAAGCTTCTCGATACGCTGATTAAGCTGGATATTATAAACGAATTTCGCGAAAAGTCCTTCAAGCCGCTGGTCGGCGTTTGTAAAGCGGCAGCCGTAGCCTGTAAGATTGCCCTCCTGGTCGGTCTGGAGCCTCAGCACCTCCGCCATTACGGAAACCAGCTCCCCCTCCACCTTGAAGCTAACGAAAATCACGTCGCCGCGGGAGAAGGTCTGGTCGGTCTTCATAAGGAAAATTCCGCCTATACTTAAGTCCTTTATCGTGGAAATAATCGGGCGCTGGAACTGGAGGGTCTCGTCTCCTCTTGTGTAACCGGTAATAACGCACTTTATATCCGCTTTAACCTTGAAATAGCGGCGGCGCTCCTCCATAACCGTTCCGTAATCGTCCTTAATCTGGATATTGACCTGATTTTCAAGGGACATTTTGACTCTGCCAACGTACTGCACACGGTCGCCGTTCTTCATATAGGCAACCACATACACGCCCGTATCGTAATCCAGCTCGGGGAAGCCGGCGCCTTTTATAATCATGACGTTATTCACGGGAATATCGTCGATAAAAAGCCTTGGAAAAGAAAATTGCTCCTTGTCGGCCTCGAACAGCGTCTTGCCGTTCATGGTTGTGACAAGCGCCTTTATCATCTTTTCCTTATCCAGCATTTTCCCTCCCCTTCCTGCACTACCGAATACGGAAAAACGCAGTAGTCGTTAATCGCTTATTATTAATTATACATTAAATTGCACAAAAAAGTCAATAGCCGAACATAACTTTTTTTCCAAACAGGCAAAAAACGTCATAAATTACATAAGATTTGTAACAATAGCCAAAAAGCGGGTGTGATTTTGGGGGAAAAGTAATATTTTTTTGTGCAGTTTGCATACTGCTATAAAAATTTGCGTATATGCTGTACAATTCTCTATTAAAAATGGTATAATGTAAGAAATAATCTGGAAGGAGGAACAGCTTTGCGTACTTATTACCATTGTAACACAACCGGCTACAAGAAGCGGGAAAGAGCCGTAATAGTTCTTAGCGCCTCCTTTTTCACGGAAATTGCGGTGGTCTGCTTTTTCGTGCTGTTTTTTAACCTTTTCGGCGCTCCCGACCGCACTCTTATAATCCGTATGCTTGCGGCGGCTGCTTTTTCGGTGCTTATCGGGCTTGTTATCTGCTTTGCCGCCGCTGAAATCTGCCGTGTTAAAACAGCTCGGGCAAGCCGCTATACATACCTTGATTTTCAGCTTAAGGCAGCTGTTTTCAGCCGCTACAGCGCCGCCTACCGGGTCTGCGGCGAAAAGCAGATTTTCCGTGAGCTGTACCTTATTCCCTTTAAGGATTTTTTAGGTGCAGAAGCCTGCTCCGACGGGAAAAGGCTTATAGTACGGGGAAAAATCCGCCGTTACTTCGCCGACAGCGACAGCCTCGGCTACCACGTCAGAGAGGGAGAAATTGAGTTTGACCGCTGGTGGCTTAATCACGGCAGCTGCGAAGAGCTTTCCGAGCTTATAATACCGGACTTTTTCGGAAATCCGGAGAGAATTGCTGCTGCATTCAAAAAGGCAAAGGACAATTTCGACCATATTCCCCCGCCAAAGGAGTACAAGTTCAAGGAGGCGGACTTTATACGCCGCAGACCCAAGCCTCGTACCCTGCCGGACAGCCTCGATTTCAGGCGGGACTGGAGCTGATTGTCATATTTTCAAAAATTTTGGTGAAAACCATTGAAAAAATATTTATAATGTTGTATAATATTAATATGTATATGTAAAATCGCCTTATTGTACCAGACGGAGGTTTTTATGGCACTTTTCGATACCACTTCCTTTCGCATAATGGAACAGGGAATTGACCTGCTGACGCAGCAGCAGTCCATTATCGCCCAGAATATTGCAAATCAGGACACACCCGACTACAAGTGCAAGTACCTTTACTTTGCGGGAGCGCTTAAGGAGAAGCTTGACGAGGCGGGAGAAAAGACGGGAAAGAAGCGGCTGGAGCTTGTTTCTGCAATACACGTTGACGAAAATACAAAGGACCAGCCCGACGGAAACAATGTTGACTCCGATACACAGCAGGCGCTTTTCGTAAAAAATGCAATACAGTATCAGGAAATCATCAATCAGATGAACTCCGAGTTCAATATGATGCGCACCGCTATGCGCAGAAGCTAAGAAAGGAGCGGCAGTAAATGGCATTTCTCAGTAATCTTGATATAGCCGTTTCGGGAATGATTGCCGAAAGGACAAGAGCGGATGTAATCGCCCAGAACGTTGCAAACGCCGACACCACAAGAACCGCCGAGGGCGGTCCTTATGTGCGCCAGTGCGTTGTATTCACCGAAAACAAGGGCTACGATGTGGACAACCCCAGCAGCAGAGTTGAATTCAAGACCGTTCTCGGGGAAAAGCTGTCCGAGCTTAAGGGACTTGCGGGAAAGAACCGCTCCGAAAAGCAGGAGGGCGTGCTTCTTACCGAGATAGTTGAAGACCAGACTCCTCCCACTCCCGTTTACGACCCAACCCACCCGGACGCAGACGAGGACGGGTACTACTACCTGCCAAACGTAGACGTTGCGGAGGAACAGATTGATATGCTTGCCGCAACCCAGTCCTACAGCGCAAACCTCACCATTTTCAACAGCCTTAAATCCCTTGCACAGAAGGCGCTCACAATAGGACAGAGCTGATTTATAGCCTTGAAAGGAGCTTGCTATGTTTATAGTACCAATGTCACCAAATATACATACCTTAGAGGCAGTTGACAAGGCCTTCGGGAATACTGCGCCTGCACAAAAAGCGGAAGGAACCGAAGGGACAGGAGAAACAGGCACATTTCTCGACGCTATGGCAGGACTCTGGAATCAGGCGGCAGAGGCTCAGGCGCAGAAAAGCGAGGATATGCTTAACCTTATGCTGGGCAATACCGATAATCTTGAACAGCTCCAGATTAATCTTACAAAGGCGGAAATTTCTACGGAGCTGCTTGTAAACGTTAAAAATGCAGTTGTTGACGCATACAACGAAATTATGCGTATGAGCATCTGATTATGATATATGTGCAGGGAGATTTTTTCCTGCGGAAGGATTGTGTACTTAAGTGGATAAAGTCAAGGAAACCCTTACAAAGCTTCTTGGAACGGTAAAAACCAAGTGGACCTCGGCGGATAAAAAGGTGCGTATCGCTATTATCGCCGTTGCCTCGGTTATTATCGTTTCGCTGATTATACTTATCATATTGAACTCAACAACCCGCTATTCCGTACTGTACAGCGGCGCTTCCGCAGAGGAATCTGCGGAGATTATCTCCGTGCTCCAGTCCGAGCTTGGAGAAACCGACGTTAAGTTCGACGGAAGCGGCAATATTCTTGTGCCCGCAAACAAGGTGGAAACCTTAAGAGCCCAGCTCAGCGTAAAGGGCTACCCTAAGTCCACCTTCAACTACGATATATGGGATTCGGGAATAGGAATGTTCTCTACCGAGTCGGACAAGCGGGTAAAGGAAAAGCAGCAGTTACAGGAAAACCTGCGGGCTACCCTTGCCATGTACGACGGAGTTGACTCCGCAATCGTTATCCTCACAATCCCCGACAGCAACGACTACGTTATCTCAAATACAAAGGAGGAAGCGGGGGCTTCGGTAGTACTGCAATTAAGCCACTCCCTTTCAGCAGACAGCATAAACGGCATCTACAACCTTATAAGAACCGCTGTTCCCGGGCTTAAGGAGGAAAATATAACCGTAACCGACAATACCGGTACTGCACTTACCACCGACAAGGTAACAGGAACTCTTGAAGCCGAGGACGAAACAAAGCTTTTCTACAAGCGGCTTTCCTTCCAGCAGGAAATAACCTCGATTTTAAACGATAAGCTGGGTCGGCTTTTTGAAGGCGTTTTTGAGGATTACCGCATAGGCGTTGATGTTCGCCTTAACTACGACTCCGAGGTTTCACAGATTAAGGAATATACCCCCTCAGTTGACGAGGAGGGCAACCGCGGCGGTATGGTTGAGAACGAAAAGTACGTTTCCGCAGGCGGCGGTAATGCGGCAGAAGGCGGACTTGTAGGAACAACCGTTGACTCGGATATTTCTCCCGACTACCCCACCCTTCAGATAGGCGAGGGGGACGAGTTCTACTATGAAACTCAGAAGGAAATCAACTATCTCGTAAACGAGGCTATAAAGCAGGTTGAAAAGGACGGCTACAGCTACGACAATATCTCCGCTTCCGTTCTTGTGGACGCAACAGACGTTACACAGGCGGAGGTTGAGGACTGGCAGAAGCTTATCGCCACCGCAATCGGCACAAGCGTAGACAAGGTAACCTTCAAGGCTTCTCCCTTCCCGCCCGGAAGGACAATCGGCGGCGGCAGCGGAAGCGACAGCTCCGTTGTTATCCAGGGCGGCAGAAATACCCTTGTATTTATAATAATCGCTTTAGGCGCAATTCTTATTATACTTATAATAGTAGCTCTTACTGCTGCAGGCTCCAGCAAGCGCCGAGCAAAGGCAAGACGGGCGGCGGCAGCAGCTATGGCTGATACTCCCCACGGGGCAACCCACACGGAATACGGCGCAGACCCCACCTACGGCGGAATGGGCGGAGCGTACAGCCCCACAGGCGGCGGACCTATGCCCGGCGACGCAGACTTCGAGGTACAGAGCCTTTCCGGTCCCGAAAACGAGAACTCCAGAGACGCAGTGCTCAAAAAGGAAATACGGGAGTTTTCAAAGACCAACCCCGAAATCGTGGCTCAGCTTATCCGTACATGGATGAAGAGCGAGGAATAAGCGGAAATGAGCCTGAAATTTCTGAAAGGAGCGTAAAAAGTGGCGGAACAGCAGACAATGGGCAACATAACTATGATGCAGAAGGCGGCTATGGTAATATCCGCTATCGGCACAGAAAACGCTTCCCAGGTATTTAAATTTTTCACCGACGACGAAATAGAAAAGCTTACCCTTGAGGTCGCAAAAATGGACTACTGGCCTATGGAAGTGGTTACGGACGTTCTGAACGACTTCTACGAGGTATGCCTGACTCAGAAGGTTATCTCCGAGGGCGGCGTTGAATACGCCAAGGAAATTCTTGAAAAAGCCTTCGGCCCACAGGCGGCGGTACAGCTTTTCGAGAAGATTACAAAGCAGCTTAAGACAAAGGCTTTCGCCTTC
>JBJERK010000410.1:0-6276 GCA_051882255.1 Ruminiclostridium sp. | reverse complement strand
ATAACCGAAGCCCCACATGCCATATACAGCATTGTTGATTTCGTCTGTTACAGCAAGACCTGTGGGGTTAGCTGCGTCAGCAACGGCAGAGAATGCCTGAACCATTGCGAGTGTAGCACCATTGTAGGAACCCCATACGGTGTTGCCCCAAGCGTCGTATTCAGCTGCAGTTGTAACTGTTGTTTCACCTGTTACGTCAATAGTAATCTTGGTGATTTCAACGAACTGACCGGGTACGAAAGAATCAGCAGGAGCTGTTGAAGCGTAAGCATTGAGTGCCCAGTACTCACCGTCTGTGCCATATGTGGGAACTGTGCAAGCAGCATCGTAGTAGTTTGTGAACTTGTAGGTGTAAGGCTTGGTAGAAGAGTTTCTGTCTCCCTTGATACCTGTTACTGTAAGGGATACGCCTGTAACCTTATCAGCATCACCGGGATTAACCTTAACGATAATCATATCGTCAGCAGCAATTCCGAGGTACTCGTTAGCACCGGATGTTGTGGTGTAGCCGGAAAGCTCAACACCGCCGCTCTGAGAGAGCTTGATTGTGCCTGTGGTCTGACCCATGTCAAATGTGATTTCTTCAGCAGAAGCAACACTTGCGAGAGATGTAACTGCTAAAGTTGCTGCGATACCGGCAGCGAGAATCTTGTTCATCTTCATGATGTTTGTCCTCCAATATTTTTTTAGTAAATAGCCTATGCCATTACCTCTTACTATTATACAGTACAGCTTTTAAAATTTCAATAGTCAAATTTACCATATTTTGAGAATCTCTCTGTTGCTTACAGACAAATTGCACAAAACCGTAAACCGCTGTCGTCCTTTTAATTGCTTTCCGATAACCATAAGGTTTAATGACCGTTTACATTTAGGTAGTCACGGGACTGCTACAAAAAGTTTCACTTTTTTTCAAAAATTTTTAAAAAATTTTGAAACACCCCGCAAAGCCTTTGTTTATGCGCTTTGCGGGGCGTCTTAAATTACATTTCGCCGATTATTATCGTCCAGTAGCGGCTTTCTCCGTATTCGTAGTAGCCTACTCCTATACTATTAAAATTATATCCCTTGCTTATCATGACCTGATTGTCGGCGTTTTTGAGCAGCGCCGCAACAAGCTCCTCCGGAGTTTCATAGTAGGTTGCTATAAACTCCGCCGTATAGTTGGCGTTGATATTTCTCTCTGCGAAGATTGAGGTGTAGTAGCCGCCGGAGGGACGGTAGTGGTCGTTAAGCGCCAGAAGCTCCTTTGCTCTTACGTTTGCAGCCTCGGTAAGCTTCTGATTCAGCTTAAGTGCAGAAAGTCCGTTTGCCGTACGGTATCTGTTCACAACTGCAACCGTTTCCGTGAAACGCGGGTCGTTTATGTTGAAGTCAGCAAAGGTAAGGGGTATTTCCGAAACAACCGCCGCCTTTACCGAGCTTCTCTTGTAGCCCTCCTTAACAGCGATAGCCTTTATTCCTGTTGCGTCGCCGAGAGTAAGCATGCCCGTATAAAGGGGAGAAACGCCTGCCTCCGGGATTTTTCCGTCTATAGAATAGTATATCTTTGCTCCGGGAGTGCTTGTCTTAAGCTCAATCATCTTTGTTCCCACGCTTATGTCCGTGCAGACAAACTCAACGGGAGCGCATTTAAGGGCAACGTTAAGCTTTATCGAAGCTACCTTTTCGCCCTTTGCGGTGTACTCCACAGCCCTTAAGGTTGTAAGCTCAGTGAATTTTATGCGCTTTTTATATTTTGCGCTGCTTTTTGAGGGAGCGGAGCCGTCGGTGGTGTAGTAAATAACGTTGGTCTTTTTCTGGGGAGTAAGGGTAATGTATGTATAGCCCTTGTCTGCAACATAGGTGGTGCTGTAGCGGACCGCCTTCAGCTTTCCCGAAGTATCGTCCTCCTCGTCTGCGTCAGCGTCGTCCTCCTTTACCGAAAAGGTTTTGCTGAAAAGCTTGCTGCTCTTGTAATCCGTTTTGATTGCAACAGCCTTAATCTGAGTCTTCTTGGTAATTACTATCTCTCCGAGATAAAGCTTTGAATCCTTGGTGGGGGTGCTTCCGTCGGTTGTGTAGTAGATTTTTGCTCCGAGGGTGGGGCAGTCCAGCTCAATGGTGGCTGTCTTGTTGCCGTACTCAACGTCATATTCAACATTAGCAACCTTCGGGGTAACCGTAACCTTAAGACCGGTTACCTTCTTTCCCGAGGCGTTATACTCCCCGATTCTGAAAACTGTTTTGTAATAAGCGACAATTTCGCCGCTGTATTTTGTTGAATTAGCCTTGGGCGCAGTTCCGTCTGTTGTGTAGGTAAGGTAATTCCCACTGCTTGTGGGCGTTAAGGAAAGAAAAGCTGTTCCGTAGTAGTCGTAGTCAACAGAGTAGCCTATTTTTCCCGCAGCAGACGCAGTTACCGTAAGCCCGCCAAGGCAGCCGAAGGCAATTACTGCCGACAAAAAAACGGAAACCATTCTTTTTAATAGCTTCATAACATTTTTCTCCTTTCATAAGTACAAAAGCGTGTATATATAATAGTATCATATTTATAAGGAAAAGTCAAACGCAAAAGGACAGGTTATATGTCGTAATTCTGCACAAAAACGGACGTCTATTTTCTATATTTGTAACAAATATGATAATAGCGCCGAAAATCTCTTGCAAAAATCTTTAACTTAAGCTATAATTGATATTACATAGACAAATGGGACAAAGGAATTATAAAGGAGAAAGAAAAATGGCACTTAAAGTAAACGAAAAATACCTGAAAGGCTTTATTGCCGAGCACGAATACAAGGGTATACAGCAGGCTGTAACCGCCGCTCATAACACCCTTACCGAAAAAAGCGGCATGGGAAGCGACTTCCTGGGCTGGACTACTCTGCCCGCCGACTACGACAAGCAGGAGTTCGCGGAAATAAAGGCTGCTGCAGAAAAAATCAAGAAGGACAGCGAGGTTCTTATCGTAATAGGAATAGGCGGTTCTTATCTTGGTGCAAGAGCCGTAATCGAGGCGCTTAAGTCGAACCTATACAACTCACTTAAAAAGGATACCCCCGACATCTACTTTATCGGCAACACCATAAGCCCCACCTATTTAAATGAGGTTATCTCTCTCGTTGAGGGCAGGGACTTCTCAGTAAACGTAATCTCTAAGTCCGGAACTACAACAGAACCCGCCCTTGCTTTCCGTGTATTCAGAGAGCTTCTTGAAGAACGCTACGGCGAAGAGGGCGCTAAGGAGCGTATCTACGCTACAACCGACAAGGCAAGAGGAACATTAAAGAGCCTTTCCGATGAAAAGGGCTACAAGACCTTTGTTATCCCCGACGACGTAGGCGGACGCTTCTCTGTTCTTACTGCCGTAGGTCTTCTCCCGATAGCTGTTGCAGGCTGCGATATTGACGCTCTTATGAATGGCGCAGCAGCTGCTATGAAGGACTTTACAGACCCGGATATTGCTAAGAACGACTGCTACAAGTACGCAGCGATCAGAAATATACTTTACCGCAAGGGCAAATCGGTAGAAATGCTGGTTTCCTACGAGCCTTCCTTTGCTATGATGAACGAATGGTTCAAGCAGCTTTACGGCGAGAGCGAGGGTAAGGACGGAAAGGGTATCTTCCCCGCAAGCGCAGTATTCTCCACCGACCTGCACTCCCTCGGTCAGTTCATTCAGGACGGCTCAAAGATACTCTTTGAAACAGTAGTAAATATCGGCAAGGCTCAGAAGGATTTCTTCCTTAAGGAGGACGCAGGGAACGGCGACGGACTCAACTTCCTTGCAAATCAGAATATGTCCGTAGTAAACCGCAAGGCTTTCGAGGGTACTATCCTTGCCCACACCGAGGGCGGCACACCCAACCTTGTACTTGAAATGCCCGAGCTTAACGAGTATGAGCTTGGCTATATGATTTACTTCTTTGAAAAGGCTTGTGCAATTTCCGGCTATATGCTTGGCGTAAACCCCTTCGACCAGCCCGGCGTTGAAAGCTACAAGAAGAATATGTTCGCTCTCTTAGGTAAGCCCGGCTATGAAGGCGCTAAGGCAGAGCTTGAAGCAAAACTCAGCTAACCCGGGAGCAGCTCCAAAAGCTCCCGTGCAAATAAAATCTAAAACCTAAAACCGGAGGACAAAACCATGGTAAAATTAATCGCAGGAAAAAAGGGTTCAGGTAAGACAAAGCACCTTATTGAAACAATCCATACTGCAGAAAAGGAAAGCAAGGGTAACGTTGTTGCAATTCAGTACGGTTCTTCTCTGAACATCGACATTTACCACAAAATCCGTTTAATTAATATTGAGGACTACAAGCTTTCCGACTACGACGATATGTACGGCTTTATTGCAGGTATGCTTGCTTCCAACTACGACATCACCGACATTTTTATTGACGGTACCTTAAGAATCGTAGGACGCGACCTTGAGCAGGTAGGCAAGATGCTGGACAGAATTGCCGCTATCACGGAAAACATCAACGTAACCTTTACAATTTCCGCTGATGCAAACGAATTCCCCGAATCCGTAAAAAAATATCTTTAATTGCTATTGACAAAAGCTGATATTTATGTTATAATCTAAACCGTGCCAATTTCAGCTTAACGGCTGAATCATAAATATCGCTGAATTCAGAGGGAGGTGCGAATAATGGCAGTTCCGAAGAGAAAAGTTTCTAAGGCAAGACGTGATAAGAGACGTTCACAGGTATGGAAGTTATCTGCACCTGCATTCTCACGCTGCACAAACTGCGGTGAGCTTAAGATGCCTCATCAGGTTTGCGGCAACTGTGGTTATTACAAGGGTAAGGAAGTTATCGCTCACAGCGAGGCTTAAGCTTGTACACACAAAAATTACAGCAGTGCCCTTTGGCGCTGCTGTTTTTTTATTGAAAGGATAGAAAAATGGCGGTTAAAATACTCTCGGTAACTCCGAAAAGCCCTGCCGCAAAAGCGGGAGTAAGGGCGGGAGAAACCCTCGCCGCAATAAACGGCCACCCGATAAAGGATTCTCTTGACTACGGCTTTTACTGCTACGAGCGGGTGCTGGAGCTTGACCTTGTGACGCGGAAGGTGAAGGTGAAGAAAAAGGACGATTACGACGATATAGGTCTTAACTTTGAAACCTACCTTATGGACAAGAAGCAAAGCTGCCGCAACAAGTGCATTTTCTGCTTTATCGACCAGCTGCCCCCCGGAATGAGGGAAACCCTGTATTTCAAGGACGACGACAGCCGCCTGAGCTTTTTGCAGGGCAGCTATATCACCCTTACGAATATGACGGACAGCGACATTGACCGCATTATAAGGATGAAGCTGAACGTTAACGTTTCGGTGCATACCACCAACCCGGAGCTGCGCTGCAAAATGCTCTGCAACCGCTTTGCAGGGGACGTTCTTCGCTACATTCCGAAAATGGCGGAAAACGGGATTTCGATGAACTGCCAGATAGTTCTCTGCCCCGATATAAACGACGGCGAGGAGCTGAGAAAGACCCTCTCCGACCTTACCGCCCTTTATCCTGCGGTGCAGAGTATTGCGGTTGTGCCCTTCGGGGCTACAAAATACAGGGAAAACCTGCCCAAAATACGGCTCCACGATAAAAATTCCGCTTTAAGTGCAGTAAGCATAATCGAAGACTTCGGCGAAAAAATGCTTGCCGAGCATGGCGAGCGGGTAGTTTTCCCCGCAGACGAGCTTTTCCTTACAGCAGGCCTGCCAATCCCGCCAAAGGACTACTACGAGTCCTTCCCGCAGTACGAAAACGGCGTTGGAATGTGGGCGTATCTTCGGGACGGGATAGCGGAGGAGCTGGAATATATTGAGGCAGACAGCGCTCCCCGCCGCCTTTCAATAGCCTGCGGAGTTCTTGCAGCACCGCTTATGCGGGAGATAGCGGAAAAGCTTAAAACCCGTCTCAAAAATACGGAAATAACCGTTTTCCCTGTCAGAAACGACTTTTTCGGCGAAACCGTAACGGTATCGGGATTAACCGTAGGCGGCGACCTTATCGCCCAGCTTACTCCCCACAAGTCCACCCTCGGCTCCCGCCTTATTATCCCGAAATGTATGCTCAAAGCCGATGAGGACGTCTTCCTGGACGACATAACCTTAGAGCAGGTTTCCGCCGCTTTAGAAGTCCCCGTTATCCCCGTAGGAGAAGAACCGCAGGACTTGATTGAGGCGGTTACAGAGGGTTGAGAGAGTGAAGAGACTACTTTGAGATTTTGAGAGAAAAGAGATTTTCAGCCCTTTTGTAAAAGGGCTGGCGGAAAACTTTCAGCCGCTTCGCGC
>JBJERK010000409.1:0-1675 GCA_051882255.1 Ruminiclostridium sp. | reverse complement strand
TGCCGTCGACTCCCCCCGGCTCCACCAGCCGAGTGCCTCGGCACGCAGAAAGCCCTATTACAGGTCGGGCTTTCTGCTTGTCGGAAAAGTCTTTCCGACAAGAAATGAATATTGAATAAAGAATAATGAAGAATGAATAATAGTGGTATCGGCTTCGCCGATTGATTTGAAAAAGCAGTATTTCAAAATCCGTGCCCGAAGGGCACACCACAATTATTCACTATTCAATTTTCAATATTCATTATTCATTAAGATAAATCCTGTTTTCGGAGCTTATCGACAGACTGAAAGCCCGATTGCAGGCTCGTAATCTATTTTACGAGCAGATAAAACGGCTGATTGCAGTTTTGCTTTCAGCCCTTTCTTTTTGCGCTTCTTTGCAACATAATAATTGACAAACGCGATAAAATATAGTATAATAGACAGGAATATATTATTGAGGGGCAGATATGCCTTTAAAAACAGACAGGAGAACACAAAATGGGACTTTTCAGCAAGCTTTTCGGCAGCTATTCCGAAAAGGAAGTCAAGAGAATAGAGGGGACAAAGCAGGCGGTTTTAAACCTTGAGCCTATGTATCAGGCTATGACCGACAAGGAGCTTCAGGGGCAGACCGCTGTTCTTAAGCAGCGCCTTGCGGATGGCGAAAGCCTTGACGCAATCCTGCCCGACGCCTTTGCGGTTTGCCGCGAGGCTATGTGGCGAGTTATCGGAATAAAGCCCTACCCGGTTCAGATAATCGGCGGTATCGTCCTTCATCAGGGACGTATTGCGGAGATGAAGACGGGCGAAGGTAAAACCTACGTTGCCGCCCTTCCTTCCTATTTAAATGCACTTACAGGAAAGGGCGTACACGTTGTTACAGTAAACGACTACCTCGCAAAGCGCGACAGCGAGCTTATCGGCAGGGTTCACCGCTTCCTCGGTCTTACCGTGGGTCTTATTGTCCACGACAAGCCCAACGACGAGAGAAGAAAGGCGTATGCCTGCGACATTACCTACGGTACAAACAACGAGTACGGCTTCGACTACCTGCGTGACAATATGTGCATAAGAAAGCAGGACAAGGTTCAGAGAGAAATGAACTTTGCTATCGTTGACGAGGTTGACTCTATCCTTATAGACGAGGCGAGAACTCCTCTTATTATTTCGGGCAGGGGCGATAAGCCCACCGACCTGTACGAAAAGGCAGACAAGCTTGCTAAGTCGATGAAGGCTATCAAGGTTGTTGAGGTTGACGCAAAGGAGGAGCAGGACGACTACGACGGCGACTATATTATCGACGAAAAGGCAAAGACTGCAACCCTGCTTCCTGCGGGCGTAAAGAAGGCTGAAAAGTATTTCGGCGTTGAAAACCTTATGGACCCGGATAACCTTACAATCCTCCACCACGTTAATCAGGCTATCAAGGCAAACGGCTGTATGCACCTTGATATAGAGTACGTTGTAAAGGACGGAGAAATCGTAATCGTTGACGAGTTTACAGGCCGTCTTATGTTCGGACGCCGCTTCAACGAGGGGCTGCATCAGGCAATAGAAGCAAAAGAGGGCGTAAAGGTAAAGCATGAGAGCAAGACTCTTGCAACAATAACCTTCCAGAACTTCTTCCGCCTTTATTCGAAGCTTTCCGGTATGACCGGTACAGCCATGACCGAGGAAACGGAGTTCAGAGGAA
>JBJERK010000408.1:0-6323 GCA_051882255.1 Ruminiclostridium sp. | reverse complement strand
AAGCTTTCCGGTATGACCGGTACAGCCATGACCGAGGAAACGGAGTTCAGAGGAATTTACAGCCTTGACGTTATCGAAATCCCCACAAACAAGCCTGTTATAAGAATAGACAGACAGGACCAGGTATACAAGAACGAGCACGGCAAGTTTGTTGCTGCAATAAGACAGATTGAAGAGTGCCACGCAAAGGGACAGCCTGTGCTTGTCGGTACTATTTCAATCGAAAAGTCCGAGCGCCTTTCAAAAATGCTTAAGGCAACAGGCATAAAGCACGAGGTGCTGAACGCAAAGAACCACGAGAGAGAAGCGGAAATCGTTGCTCAGGCAGGCAAAAAGGGCGCTGTTACAATTGCTACCAACATGGCAGGCCGTGGTACGGATATTATGCTTGGCGGTAATCCGGAATACCTTGCTAAGGCAGAAATGCGCCGCAGGGGCATAGACGAGGAGCTTATACTTGAGGCTACCGGCTTTGCTGAAACCGACAACGAGGAAATTCTTGAAGCAAGAAAGCTCTATAAGGAGCTTAACGATAAGTTCAAGGCGGAAATTGCTCCCGAGGCAGAGGAGGTAAGACAGGCGGGCGGTCTGTTTATCCTTGGTACCGAGCGCCACGAGTCCCGCCGTATTGATAACCAGCTGAGAGGCCGTGCAGGACGTCAGGGCGACCCGGGAGAGAGCTGCTTCTTCGTTTCCCTTGAAGACGACCTTATGCGCCTTTTCGGCGGAGACAGGGTTCAGGCGGTTATGGAAACCCTCAAAATCGAAGAGGATATGCCTATTGAAAACTCTATCCTTACAAAGACAATCGAATCCTCACAGCGCAAGATTGAGGGCAGAAACTACTCCATAAGAAAGAACGTTCTGGACTTCGACGACGTAATGTCACAGCAGAGAATGACTATCTACTCTCAGCGTGCAAAGGTGCTTGACGGAGACGATATAAGCGAGAATATCAAGTCCATGATTACCGAGAGCGTTAAGGAAAACGTGGATATGTTCTGTCAGGGGGATATTGCGGACAACTGGAATCTTACCGGTCTTCGCGAGCATTACACAGGCGTTCTCACAACCCCCGACGACCTTGTATATACCGTTGATGAGCTTAACGATATAACTAAGAAGGACATTACCGAAATGCTTACCGACAGGGCGCTTACAATCTACAGCGCCAAGGAAGCAGAATACGGCTCCGAGATTATGAGAGAGCTGGAGCGTGTTGTACTGCTCAAAAACGTTGATACAAAGTGGATGGACCATATCGACGCTATGGACGAGCTTAAGCAGGGCATTTATCTGCGCTCAATGGGACAGAAGGACCCTGTTGTTGAGTACCGCTTCGAGGGCTTTGCAATGTTCGACGAGATGATTGCGGCTATAAGAGAGGATACGGTAAGAATGATTCTTACTGCAAGACTGGGTCCCCAGCGACAGGCTCCAAGAAGAGAGCAGGTTATGCGCCCCGCTCCCGAAAATGCAGGTGCAACCGTAAGAAAGAACGCTGAGCAGAAGGTTGGAAGAAACGACCCCTGCCCCTGCGGAAGCGGAAAGAAGTATAAGAAGTGCTGCGGCGCAAATGAGAGCGGCAACGAATAATTGAAAGCAATATTTCCCTGCTTTTTTGCAGGGAAATATTACCATTTTATATGCAGAAGCGAGGTAATCAATCATGCTTGCAAGAGAAGTAAAAAGCGAACTTACAAATCACATCATTCCTTTCTGGAACAGCCTTAAGGACGAGGAAAGGGGCGGCTTCTACGGCTTTATGGATAACGATCTGAAGCTGGACAAGAACGCTGAAAAGGGAGTTATTCTCCATTCAAGAATACTCTGGTTCTATTCCAACTGCTATCTTGTGCTTAAGGATAAGACCTGCCTTGAAAACGCAAAGCACTGCTACGATTTTATGGCGAAGTACTGCGTTGACAGGGAAAACGGCGGCGTTTACTGGATGATGAACGCAGACGGCACAGTTAAGGACAGTATGAAGCATACCTACTGTCAGGCGTTCTTTATCTACGCCCTTTCAAGCTACTACGACGCTTCCGGGGACAAGAGTGCTCTCGACCTTGCGCTTCAGATTTTCGAAACCGTTGAAAAGCACTGCACCGACGATATTGCTTACCTTGAAGCTATGTCTGCACAGTGGGAGGTAATCGAAAACGACGCCCTTTCCGAAAACGGACTTATGGCGGATAAGACTATGAACACAACCCTGCACCTTGTTGAAGCATACACCGAGCTTTACCGTGTAAGCGGCGACAAGAGGGTGCTGGAACGGCTTAAGTTCCAGATAGGCCTTTTCCTTGACAAGATTTTCTACGAAAAGGAAAGCCGCATGCTTGTATTCTTCGATAAGAATTTCGACGTAATCGGGGATATTCATTCCTACGGTCACGACATTGAAGCAACATGGCTTCTTGACAGGGCTTGCGAGGTTATGGGCGACGAGGCGCTTACCGAAAAGGTGGCTGCTATGAATAAGAAGGTAGTACGCAATATTGCGGATATTGCCTTTGAGAACGGCGCTCTCAACAACGAGCGAGAGAACGAAAAAATCAGCAAAATCCATGTATGGTGGGTGCAGGCTGAGGGCGTTGTGGGCTTTCTCAACGCTTATCAGAAGTACGGAAATGCGGAATATATGGACATAAGCCGTGCGCTCTGGGAATACATAAAGAAGGATATAATCGACAAGCGCCCCGGCGGCGAATGGTACTCCCAGATAGAAGAGGACGGAAAGCCTGCCGGCTTCAAGGCTATGGTCGACCCCTGGAAATGCCCCTACCACAACGGAAGAATGTGTCTTGAGGTTATAAAGAGAAGCTGATGAGAAAAGCGCCTGCAAAAAAAATAATTTCCTTTCTTTTAGGTGCAGTCCTGCTGATTTCGGGCTGCGCCGACCAAAGGGAAGCAGAGATAAGGGTTCCGATTTACGACAGCAATCAGGGCTCCGACTACGCAACCGCCACGGCACAGCGCAGGGATTTCATAAAAACCGCCTCAATCGGCGGCGAGGTTTCCTATGCCTACGCCGACGGGCTTTGCCTTGAAAATCAGTCCAATATCCTCGAATACAACGTGAAGAAAAACGACAGGCTTAAGGAAGGGGACGTTATTGCGGTTTTCGATTCCTCAGCCCTTAACTACGACTATCAGAATCAGAAAATCCTTACCGATAACGCCTATTCCCGCTACGCCGCTTCCGGCAGCGAGCTTGACAGGATTTCCTACGAGCAGGAAAAGCTGCGGCTGGAGCTGGTGCAGAGCAGGATTGACAGCTACACCATAAAAGCGCCCTACGACTGCATTGTTTCCGAGGTTAAGAGCTTTGAAACAGGCTCGGTGGTTGAAGCAGGAACGGAGATTTGCAGGGTTGCAAAGGAGGAGGAGATTTACGTTACCGTAAAGGATAATGTAAGCTCCTTTTCTGCCGGAACCTCGGTAAAGCTTAAGTTCGGAACAAATACCGAGTACTCGGGAACGGTTGTTATGACTCCCGGAAAGAGCAGCGGAAAAAGCAGCAGCCTTAACTCCCGTGTGCTTATAAAGTTCGACGAGGGAGAGCTGCCGAAAATTCTTGATGAGGTGGGAAATATCGTATCTGCGGGCTGGGTTACGGTTATTACCGTTATCTACGATAAGCGCAATATCTTAAGCGTTCCCGACAGCGCTGTAAAGCAGTACTCGGGAAGTACCTACTGCTACATGGTAAGCGGCGGGGAACGGGTAAGAGTGCCTGTTGAGGCAGGAGACAGCTTCGACGGCTACACGATTATTTTAAGCGGCCTTTCCGAGGGGGATATTGTGTCCTGCTGAGGAAAAAACAGAATGGAGTAAGTTATGGCAGAAAAAACTACTATAAATATGATGTCCAGCGCCACAAAGGTTAAGGGTCAGGGCGTAGGCTCCGCCTATATCGAGCAGGTAAATCTCGTAAAAAACGGGCTTTCGGATAAGTTCGAGGTTACGGAAAATGCACGCATAAAGGCAGACATTACCCATTACCACACCATTAATCCCGGCTACTATCTCGGAAGAAAGAGCAGGACGAAAAACGGCAAATCCGTGGGCTATGTGCACATGCTTCCGGAAACCGTTGAAACAAGCCTTAATCTTCCGAAATTCGCAAAGAAGATTTTCTACGCATATATGATTAAGTTCTACGACAGCATGGACTATCTCGTAACGGTAAACCCCTATTTTATCGGCCGTCTGGAGCATTACGGCGTAAACCGCGACAAGGTTACTTATATCCCCAACTACGTTTCCTCCGAGGTTTTCCACCCCCTGCCCTACGAGGAAAAAATGGCGCTTCGGGATAAGTACGGTATTCCCCGTGATAAGTTCGTGGCAGTCTGTGCAGGTCAGCTTCAGGTAAGGAAGGGCTTTTTCGACTTCCTGAAAATTGCGGAGAGTATGCCGGATATGTGCTTTGCCTGGGCGGGCGGCTTCTCTTTCGGCGCAATCACCGACGGCTACAAGGAGATTACTAAGGTGCAGGAAAATCCCCCGGAGAATCTTAAGCTGCTGGGTATGATTGAGCGTGACAAGATGAACGAGATTTACAATCTGGGGGACGTTATGTTCCTCCCCTCATTTGAGGAACTTTTCCCCATGACTATTCTTGAGGCTATGTGCGCCCACACTCCCATACTGCTTCGTGACCTTGAAATCTACAATGATATTCTTTTCGATTTCTACGACAGGGCAAACGACGTTGATGGCTTTATGGCTGAGCTTAAGAAGCTCCGTGACGACAAGGAGTACTACGAAAAGTTTGTTGAAAGCTCAAAGCGTGGCAACGAGTTCTACTCAAAGGAGCACGTTACAAAAATGTGGGATGATTTCTACACAATGGTCAGAGATTCGATAAAGAAATAAGCAAATAAAAGCACAAAGGCTGTCCGAAAAAGGACAGCCTTAATTTTATATCTATATCAAGGCGGCTTATCGCCTGCCTTATTCTTCCATTTGCTTGGAGAAATACATAGCCGCAGCCTTTACAAGCGCAGTCTGCTCGGGGGTGGCGTACTCGTTTCCCTCTCCCGACAGCATAAGCACAGCGCCGTTTACGTCGCCCTGCGCCACAATCGGCATACAGGCGATAGCGTACTTGTCCACACCCTCGATAGGATTTATGCGCTTGTCCTCATAGGAGGCGTAAACAAGGGGCTTGCGCTGTTCGATAATGTCCTCAAGAGAGCTTGAAACCCGTCTTTCAAGCACTTCCTTTTTCTGCATTCCCGAAACTGCAATAACATGGTCTCGGTCGCAGATTGCCGCAGGACAGCCGCCTATTTTCGCCAGCACTTCGGCGTACTGGTTGGCAAGGTCGGTGATGTCGCCGACGGGGGAGTATTTCTTGAAAATTACCTCGCCCTCGGCGTTGGTGAAGATTTCTAAGGGGTCGCCGTACCTGACAACATTGACGTCAAAAACCTTGTTCTTCCGGTTCTTTGCGGAAATGACTATCTGTCGGCTTGATACGATATTTTTAACGTCGGAATCAAAATTTACGGCTGTGTTTTCGTCCCCGGTTTCTTCCTGATTTTCTTCCGCTTCGGGGAATGTACCCGAGGTTAGAAGTGCGTCTATATCCGCTTTAAGCTGAATGTCAATACGGTTTTCGTAGATTACTATTTTTTCAAGAATGAAGTCCAGGTCTTTTTTTTGCAGGCTGGGCTTATTTATAATATCGTCGAAGATTTCGAATACGGTTTTCGCAACTCTGTTCACCTTTGCAACGGTGTTATGCTTGTCGGCGGTCATATTAAGTTGATTGCGAAGTCCTTCAAGGCGATTTGTAAGCTCCGCAATCTGCTCGCTGTAAATCTCCTCGAAGATTTCCTCTTTGTCGGGGTCACGGATAATATCACGGGCTTTCATACGCTGCATAATCCGTATTTCTTCCTTGATGTCGGCAATATTCTTTTGCAGAGTATCAACCGTTGTTTTGCTACGCTTCGTTTCGGTCTTTTCCTTTTCAAGCGATACCTTAAGCTTTTCAATCATTTCCTCGGAGTTGTTTCGGATAGTTCTGATATAGTCCTTCAGCAGCTCGTCAAGGAAATCCGTTCTTGTGTGGTGGGAGGTGCAGCCTTTAAGTCCTCGCCTGTGGTAGCTGCCGCAGGTATAGGCAGGGGCAAGATCGCCTCGGCTCATAGAGAACATGGGTGCTCCGCAGTCGCCGCAAACCATATATCCCGAATACACGTTCTCGTATTTCTTTATCCCCCGATAACCGCTTTTGCTACGTATTTTTATCTGCTCCTGAACGGCAGCGAAGGTCCGGTAATCAACAATCGGCTTGTGGTTATTTT
>JBJERK010000407.1:0-1683 GCA_051882255.1 Ruminiclostridium sp. | reverse complement strand
TTCAACTTTTGCCATAAAAAATTCCTTAGCCTTTCCGCCCACAATATGCTGAAATGCGCCGCCATGGGCTTACGGCGCAGACGGATTTCTCCGCCCGAATAAATTTTTAAAAATATTGCAAAAACTCCGAATTTATGTTAATATGTAATAAAGCAACTCAAAAAGGAGGGATTTTAAGCCATGCCGCAGATTTCCCACATCAGTGACGCCACCAGCAAGAGCTACAACACCGGTCTTAACAACAACCGCGGCTCGGAACAGGGCGGCGAGCAGTTTACCGTGGCGGGCGCTCCGAAGCAGGAGCAGCTTCAGGCTGTAAGCGACAAGAACACAGGCAGCAATCCCCAGACCACAATGGGTCAGAAGGACCTTATTCCCCTTGCGGTCACAACCACCAAAAATCAGACGCTTGCGGTTGAAACCGTAAAGGATATAATTAACGCCGACCTGCTCAACACCGCAAAGCTTAACGGATATACCGAGCTTGTAGGGGAGCTTGAGCGCCTCGGAAGCTCTCTTTATATCCCCGCAAGCAGTCTTGTCAAGGAGATTTTGGAGCAGGAAAAGCAGAACACAATGTTCTCGGGTGACAAGTTCTACGACCTGCTGCGTGAAGCGGCAAAGGGCGCCAACGAGGACCTTAAGGACGCTATCGGAAATATGCTGAAGGCGATTAATTTCGCCCGGAACAGAAACGAGATAACAACGGCGGTTTCCGCTAATCTGCGTTTCCTTGCGGAATACTTTTCCCCGAACCGCAGCCTTTCAAAGCAGCTTTCCGACCTTGCCGACCTTTGGGGCAGGAAGGACGCAGGGGAGAATTTCGGCAATCTCCGCAATCAGACCTCCGACCTGCTTCGCAGCCTTTCGGACAGCCTGCTCAACGACAGCCACACCCAGACCCTTATCCCGATTGTAACCCACAATCTCTCAAAATACAACACAAACAGCGCAATGCTCCGGGAGTATTTCGGTCAGCTTCTTTCCCAGATTCCCTCCTACGAGGACAGGAGCAAGCTTGCTTCCGCCTTTGAGGGACTGCTATCAAAGCTCTTAAAAGATAATTCTTTAAATAATTATACTATAAGCGGCGAAAAAAATCAAGTAGAAAATACCAATTTTAGCAGAGAATATCAAACAGATTCGTTAATTTCGTCATATTTAACAGAAAATCTGTCAGAAAATGAGTATGCCGAAAGTCTCGGACTGTCGGATTCGGATTTTGCAGGGTATATTGAAAGCCTTCAGAACGGCGCTTCGGCAGAGGAGGTTATAAAAAGCCTGTTCTCCTCCCTTATCAAGGACGAGGGCATAATGTCTGCCTTTTCCTCAAGGCTTGGCTCTATAGGCTCTGCGGCGGAGCTTGTGGATTTTCTCAACGGTCTGCTGGAGGCTATGCCCGACAGCGAGCTGAGAGACAGGGTTTTCGACGTGCTGGACGAAACGGTGCGCTCCCTTGAAGAAAAGGACCCCTATGCCCAGTCCCAGCCGAAGCAGTCCAGCTCAATTCAGGCGCTTACCGATTTTGTTGAGAAGAACATAAATCATCCTGCACTAAAATCAATAGACAGCTTCAACGCTTCAAACCTGCTCCAGAGCATGATTAACGCGCCCGGGGTTATGACTCCCCTTGCCCACTACATCCTGCCCATACAAGTAGAGGACACAAGGGCTTTCGGTGAG
>JBJERK010000406.1:0-6342 GCA_051882255.1 Ruminiclostridium sp. | reverse complement strand
TAATATTGCTGCCGATAACGTTGCCCACGGCGATTCCTGCGCTGTCCTGACAGGCAGAGGTAATGCTTATCGCCGCTTCGGGAGCGCTTGTACCGAAAGCAACTATCGTAAGACCTATTACAATCATCGGCACCTTAAGCTTTACAGCCACCTTTGAAGCGCCGTCAACAAACATATCTGCGCCTTTAATCAGCATAACAAAGCCGATTACCAGCATTACCAACGATACGATAATAGAAATAACGCCGTTTCCGCCGGTTGCAGAATTGATTAATTCAAGGAGTTTTCCGGAAATATCCATAATTTTGCCTTTCTTTGTATTTTAATGTATTATCTTATTATATCTGATTGCAGCACTTTTGTCAACTTAAAAATTATCTCAGAATTTGACGAAAAGTATTGAAAAATGGCATTATTTATAGTATAATTGATATTATATTTTTCTGAATGGGGTGATTTATATGGGAAAGCTGGGAAAGCTTCTGTCCAGCCGTCTTTTTATAATCAGTATTCTGATTCTGTTTCAGATATTACTGATTGTACTTCCTGCGCTGTTTTTATCCACCCTTTTTATCCCCGTATTCTTCTTCTTCCTGCTTATAAGCTTTGTTATTGCAATCAGCATCATCAACCGCAACAACAATCCCGGCTTTAAAATAGCATGGCTCATACCTGTCCTTTGCTTTCCTGTGGGCGGCGCTTTGTTCTACCTAATGTTCGGCCGTTCCCATCTCAACAAGCGCAATACCGCAAAGCTTAAGGACGCTATTGAAAGCTCCAAGGGCATAATCCTGCCGGATAACGAGCTTTTAGAAATGATAGGCGATAAGAACGCACATCTGAAGCGTGAAGCAAGCTACATCATCAACAACTCCAGAAGCAATATATATGCCTTTACCGAAACGGAATTTCTGAACCCGGGTTCGATTTTCTTTGAAAAACTGATTATTGAACTGAAAAAGGCGGAAAAATATATCTTCCTCGAATATTTCATTATCGGAGAGGGAGAAATGTGGCAGAAAATCCTTGAGATACTGCTTGACAAGGTTGCCCACGGGGTTGAAGTGCGGCTTATGTACGACGATATAGGAACAATAAACCTGCTTCCCGTTGACTTCCCCGAAAGAATGAACGAGCTTGGTATAAAGACAGTAGTTTTCAATCCCTATAAACCCTCTCTCGACAAGTTCCTTAACTACCGCGACCACCGCAAGTTTGCCATTATAGACGGAAAGGTTGCCTTTACCGGCGGAATTAATATTGCAGACGAATATATTAACCGCAAGGAGCGCTTCGGCTTCTGGGAGGATTCCTCGGTTAAGCTTGACGGTGACGCAGTACGCAAGGTAACTGTGCTTTATCTTGAAATGTGGTACTTTGTTACAGGCGAAAAGCCCGATTTTTCAAAGTATGTAATCAATTATCAGAACAAGAACGACGGCTTTGTTATCCCCTTTTCCGATGAGCCACTTTTCCCCGAACTGATTCACGAAAACGCCTATATAAATGCAATAGACAACGCAAAGAAAAGCGTTTATATATGCACGCCATACCTTATTATAGATGAAACAATGGAGCAAAGCCTTATAAGGGCGGCAAAAAGCGGAATTGACGTAAAGATTATAACTCCGCACCACCCGGATAAAAAGCTGGTTTTTGAGATGACACGCTCTAATTACGAAAGTCTTATTGACAACGGAGTGAAAATCTACGAATTTACCCCCGGCTTTATGCACTCGAAAATGATAATAAGCGACGACACCACCGCTATTGTGGGTACCTGCAACTTCGATTACAGAAGCTTCTATCTGCATTTTGAAAACGGTGTGTGGATGTATAAGACAAAGGCGGTTAAGCAGGCGCTTGAATCCTTCCTAAAGGTGCTTTCGGTTTCGGAGCAGATTACTCCCGATTTCTACCGCAGCCTGCCCTTAAGAAAGCGTATTCTTCGCTCGCTTCTCAAGGTTTTTGCACCGCTTATGTAAAGGAGAAGGACGATGACAAAAAAACAAAAGGCGGCTGCGGTTATCGCAGAGCTTAAAAAGGTATACCCGGAAGTAAAATGCGCTCTCGTTTACAGCAAGCCCCATGAACTGCTTATTGCAACAAGACTTTCGGCGCAGTGCACCGATGTGCGGGTAAATATGGTTACCCCCGCCCTTTTTGAGCGATTTCCTACTATCAAGGACTTTGCAGAAGCGGAAGTAAGCGAAATTGAGAAATATATACAAAGCTGCGGGCTTTACAGAACAAAGGCTAAGGATATTTCCCTTATGTGCAGGCAGCTGCATGAGGAGTACGGAGATACCGTTCCGGATACAATCGAGGAGCTTACAAAGCTTCCGGGAGTAGGCAGGAAAACCGCAAATCTTATCTGCGGCGACCTGTACGGAAAGCCTGCGCTGGTCTGTGATACCCACGTTATCCGTCTTACAAACAGGCTTGGACTTGCAGACAGCAAGGACGCTGTTAAGGTTGAGCAGCAGCTTGCCGCAATTGTTCCTCCCGAGGAAGGCTTAGGGCTGTGCCACCGTCTTGTGTGGCACGGCAGGCTTGTCTGCAACGCAAGAAAGCCGGAATGTGACAGCTGTACCCTATGCAGCTTATGCAACGAATTTAAACACAAAAAAATTTAACTCATTAAAACATAAATTTATTGTAATTTTTTATTGCTTTATAGCGTTAAATGTGGTATAATGTCTAATAGCCGCACTGCGGCTTCGGGGCTATGCCCTGTAATTAAGCGCATTATGCGCTGTTCTAAGGAAAGGTGATTTTATGAAGTATGACATTAAGGAAGTATCTTCAAGACTAAAGGCCACAAGAGAATGTCTTGATTTTACAGCAGCAGATATGGCTAAGGCGGCACGAATTACCGAGGCCGAGTACATAGCATACGAGAACGGAGAAAAGGACCTTTCCCTGTCTGTTCTTAACGCTTGTGCAGAGGCCATGGGAATTGAAATGATTGAGCTTCTTACGGGAACCTCTCCCACTCTTAACACCTACTCTCTTGTAAGAAAGGGCGAGGGACTTCCTATTGAAAGAAGAATAGGCTTTACCTACCAGCACATGGCTTACCTCTTCAAGAAGAAGAAAATCGAGCCTATTATGGTGCATGCTCCTTACGAGCCCGACCAGACAAAGCCCATTCACCTCTCGGTTCACGAGGGACAGGAAATGGACTTCGTTATCAAGGGCAAGCTGAAATTCGTTATCGGCGACAGCACCGAAATACTGAACGAGGGCGACTGCGTTTACTTCGACAGCACCAAGCCCCACGGTATGATTGCAATTGAAGGCGACTGCGATTTCCTTGCAATACTTATCTGATAAAAAGGCAGAAAATCTGCTACTTTGTATGAAATTTTGAAAGGCGACAAAAACCAATGGAACAAGTTAGAAACTACTATAAAAGATTTGTAAAAGAAGGCTTCGACGAGAACGGAATCCTCAACAAGTTCGAGATTGACTGCCCCGACAACTATAATTTCGGATACGATATTATCGACAAGTACGGCGAAATCGACCCCGACCGTCTTGCTCTCTGGCACGTTGACCTTCAGGGAAACGAACACAAGTTCACCTACAAGCAGCTGTCAGAGCTGTCCACAAAGGCGGCTAACCTTTTCACCAAAATGGGTATCAAGAAAAACGACAAGGTTATGCTGGTTCTTAAGAGAAACTACCAGTTCTGGTATGCTATAATCGGACTTATGAAGATAGGTGCAGTTGTAATCCCCGCTACTCACCTGCTCACAACCCACGACTTTACCTACCGCTTTGAAAGCGCAGGCGTATCCGCAATAATCTGCACAGGCTACAACCCCGACATTGAGCGCTACGTTGACGAGGCGGAGGCTGAAATGGGTATCTCCCTTGTGAAGTTTATTGCAAACGGCACAAAGGAAGGCTGGATTTCCTTCGACGAGGAAATTGAAAAGATGCCTGCAACAATGGAAAGAATCCCAACCGATTCCCACGAGCACATGCTTCTTTACTTTACCTCGGGAACAACAGGCTACCCCAAAATGGTAGTTCACAACCACAGATACGGTCTTTGCCACATCCAGACTGCGGCTCACTGGCTCAACGTCGACCCCGACGGTATTCACCTTACAATTTCCGATACAGGCTGGGGAAAAGCGGCTTGGGGCAAGCTTTACGGTCAGATGGCTCTCGGCGCCTGCGTATTCGTTTACGACTTCGATAAATTTATCCCTGCGGATATGCTTAAGATAATGCAGGATTATAAGATTACCTCCTTCTGTGCGCCGCCTACAATGTACCGCTTCTTTATAAAGGAAGGACTTGGCAGCTACGACCTTTCCAACCTTAAGTACAGCTGTATCGCAGGCGAAGCGCTGAACCCCGAGGTTTACAACAGATGGCTTGAATTTACGGGACTTAAGCTTATGGAGGCCTTTGGTCAGACGGAATCCACCGTTATTCTTGCAAATCTTGTGGGAATGACTCCTAAGCCCGGCTCTATGGGTAAGCCTTCTCCCCTTTACAATGTTGACCTTGTTGACGAGAACGACAAGTCCGTTCCTCCCGGAGAAGTAGGTGAAATCGTTATAAGGGCAGAAAGAGGCACGGACGGTCTTTTCTGCGAATACTACAAGGACGAGGAAAAGACCCTTGAGGCATGGCACGACGGCGTTTACCATACAGGCGATACCGCATGGAGAGACGAGGAAGGCTACTACTGGTATGTGGGCAGAAACGATGACGTTATAAAGGCAAGCGGCTACCGTATCGGACCCTTTGAAATTGAAAGCGTTCTTATCCAGCACCCCTCCGTTCTTGAATGTGCGGTAACAGGCGCACCCGACCCCATAAGAGGACAGGTTGTAAAGGCAACAGTTGTTCTTGCAAAGGGCTATACCGCCAGCGAAGAGCTTGTCAAGGAGCTTCAGACCTACGTCAAAAAGAATACTGCACCCTACAAATATCCGAGAATTATCGAATTTGTGGACGAGCTTCCCAAGACAATCAGCGGTAAAATAAGACGTGTTCAAATCAGGAACGAAGATAACAATAAGTAAGCAAAAGCAGCCCGATTTTTCAGTCGGGCTGCTTTTCTTTCTCAGTAAGCAAGTCAGGCTCACAGAGAATATATTGGAGGCAGTTCTATCTTAACCTGTCTATAAAATATAGCGGAACATTAGCGCTTACGGGGATTTCCTCTACTGCGTTTTGTTTCAGCAGCCTTGCAAGGGATTTTCCGATAAGCTCCCCACTGTAAACCGCCTGGTCGATCGAATTTCCGTGAGAGCCTACTTCTATCAGAAGCGCCCCTGTGGAAACCTGCTGGTTGTACTGGCAGTACTGGAAAAGCACGGGTCTTGTAAGAGTAGGATAGCTGCTTTCCATAGACTGCTGGAGCTGACAGGCGAAATGCAGATTTTCAAGAAAATCGGGAACTCCGTATGTACCCTCGTCAGCCGCAGAAATTATCATAACCTGTGCGGCTTTTCTGCCCTCAATCTCCGTAACGGCGCTGATCCTGCTTCCGTCCTCGTATTCTACGGCGTCACGGTGAATATCAAGCACCACCTTTATAGAGGGGTACTCCCTTAATATTTCCTCTGTTGTTGCAAGACTTCTTGCATACGCTCCTGTGTAAATGTCGTCGTGAATGGTGCCATCATGGATAACCCCGATTCCTGCTGCGACAAGCTCATTTGCTATCGCCTGACCTACTGCAACAACTCCGTTTTCCGGGTCGGCGGAGCGGCTGGTATATTCGCTGTCGAACCAGTCCTTCTCGTAGGGCTCATAGCTTTCGGTGGTGTGAGTGTGCATTATAAGCACCTGAGGCTGGCTGCTGTTAAGCTCAATCTGTATTGCTGAAGGAATTTCTGCTTCCTTTGCTACGGTTTCATTTGAAATATCGGTGCAGTTTCTGAGCTGACCGCCGTTTTTTAAGTTTATAAAGTCCTCCCCGCCGTTTTTCACAAAGGTTTCTTCGTAAATCCTGCCGCCGTGGTTTGTGAACACCGATAAATCCTCAACATAAGAGGAAATATTCCTGTTCTCAAAAAAAGCGCTGACAGAAGCGGCTGTTTCTTCAACGGGCAGCTCTTCTTCCGGTGGCTTAGTTTCCTGCTCAACCGTATTACCGGGCGCATATAATATAAGCTCCCCATTGTTCATATTCTGCCTTTCAGTGAACACTCCCGAAACAGCAGTATATCTTGCAGCCTCACGCATATATCCCACAGCATTTGGCACAAGTTCGGCGGAAAGCATTGCTGCCGCCGGCGCAGTTACTGCAACAAAAGTGGCGGCACAGAATTTTATACCCTTTTTTCGTATTACAGTTCTGATTATCCTCAT
>JBJERK010000405.1:0-6399 GCA_051882255.1 Ruminiclostridium sp. | reverse complement strand
ATTATTATAAGATTTGCTATCTTGAAACCCTTGAAAATATGACTGCGGCACAGCGATTTTATGAAAAATACGGTTTTCAGCGGACAAATGCCTCCTTCGGTAAGATGGAGCATTTCGCCTGCGATGTTCATTACATCAAAGAATTATGAACATGTTAAAACAAAGAGCCTGAGAAGAACTGAATCCTTCTCAGGCTCTTACTATTTAAGCAAAAATCACTTAACTATACGAACTGCAATAACATTATCAATAGCCTTGATTTTGTCTGCTGTGCTGTCAGCGCTGCCCTTAACGTCAAGTACGGTGTAAGCCATATCCTTCTTGGACTTGCTTACCATGTTTTCAATGTTAAGTCCTGCTTCAGCTGCAACTGCTGTAATCTTTGTGAGAGTACCCTCAACGTTCTTGTGAATTACGCAGATTTTTGCGTCGCCTGTCATAGGAACGGAAACTGCGGGGAGGTTAACGCTGTTGATAACATCGCCCTTTTCAAGGTAAGCTCTGATTTCGTTTACTGCCATAACAGCGCAGTTGTCCTCGCTTTCGGGTGTGGAAGCACCTAAGTGAGGAATTGCAACAACGCCTTCAACGCCGATAATATCGTCGGTGGGGAAGTCTGTAACATAAGCTGCAATACCGCCGTTTGCAAGAGCGTCGATGATAGCCTTGCTGTCGACTAAGTCTGCACGGGAGAAGTTGAGGATTCTAACGCTCTTCTTCATTGTAGCAATAGTTTCAGCATTAATCATACCCTTTGTATCGGGTGTTGCAGGTGCATGAAGTGTGATATAGTCGCAGTTTTCAAAGATTTCCTTGTTGTTTGCGACATAGTGAACCTTGTCTGAGAGATGAAGTGCGCCGTTTACGGAAAGGAAGGGGTCAGCGCCGTAAACCTCCATACCGAGAGCAGCAGCAGCGTTAGCAACGAGAGCTCCGATTGCGCCAAGACCGATAACGCCAAGCTTCTTGCCCATAATCTCGGGACCTACGAACTGGCTTTTGCCTTTTTCAACAAGCTTGCCAACTTCGTCGCCCTTGCCCTTTAAGGTCTTAACCCATTCCATAGAAGCGGGAATCTTTCTGCTGGAGAGGAGAAGAGCAGCGATTACAAGCTCCTTAACTGCATTTGCGTTAGCGCCGGGTGTGTTGAAAACAACGATACCCTTTTCGGAGCACTTGTCAATCGGGATATTGTTTGTGCCTGCGCCTGCTCTTGCAATTGCAAGCAGATTGGAGCCGAGCTCCATTTCGTGCATGGAAGCGGAACGAACAAGGATAGCGTCTGGGTTCTGAATATCGTCCGCAACGTTGTATCTGTCGTCAAAGTTGTCTGTTCCGTACTTGGAAATCTTATTGAGTGTCTGAATATTATACATTGTATTGGCCTCCTGTTGTAGTTATAGGTCGGGAAAACGCTTAAGCGTTTTCCTCCTCGAACTTCTTCATAAATTCAACAAGCTTTTCAACGCCCTCGATAGGCATAGCGTTGTAGATAGAAGCTCTCATACCGCCTACTGTACGGTGACCCTTGAGGTTCTCAAAGCCTGCCTTCTTAGCTTCTGCAACAAACTTAGCGTCAAGCTCCTCGTTTCCTGTAACAAAGGGAACGTTCATAAGAGAACGGTCTTCCTTTCTTACTGTGCCCTTGAAAAGCTTGCTCTGGTCGAGGTAGTCGTAAAGAATCTTGGCTTTCTTTTCGTTATGAGCCTTCATAGCCTCAAGACCGCCCATCTTCTTTATCCACTTGAATACCTTGCCGCAGATATAGATGCCGTAGCAGGGAGGAGTATTGTAGAGAGAATCGTTGTCTGCCTGTGTCTTCCACTTGAGCAGGGTAGGAGTTCCGGGAAGAACGTCGTCTGTGATAAGGTCTTCACGGATAATAGCGATAACAACGCCTGCAGGTCCTACGTTCTTCTGAACGCCGCCGTAGATAACAGCGTACTTAGAAACGTCAACAGGCTCGGAAAGGAAGCAGGAGGATACATCGGCTACAAGATCCTTGCCCTTTGTGTTGGGGAGAGTCTTGAACTTTGTTCCGTAGATTGTGTTGTTTTCGCAGATATATACATAGTCTGCGTCCTCGGGAATATCAAGGTCGGAGCAGTCGGGAATATAGGAGAAGGTCTTGTCTGCGGAGGAAGCAACTGCAACAGCCTCACCGTAAATCTTAGCTTCCTGGTAAGCCTTCTTAGCCCACTGACCTGTGATTATGTAGGCAGCCTTCTTGTTCTTCATCATGTTCATAGGAACCTCTGCGAAGAACTGGGATGCGCCGCCCTGAAGGAACAGAACCTTGTAGTTGTCGGGAATGTTCATTAATTCTCTGAGGTCCTTTTCAGCTTCCTTGATGATTGCGTCGTAAGCCTTGGAGCGGTGGGACATTTCCATTACGGACATTCCTGTACCCTTGTAGTCGAGCATTTCGTCTGCCGCTTCCTTAAGTACCTCTTCAGGCAGTACGGCGGGACCCGCGCTGAAATTGTAAACTCTCATGATAATCCTCCTAAAAATGTGTAAAAAATTTTTGTAAAGGCTATTCGCCAATATGACAAAATGTAACCATACAAAGCATAATGCTATAATGCATCATACGTTATTTATTATAGAATAATTTGGCGATATTGTCAATAGAAATAAGCAAAAATTGTAAAATTTCCGACTAATTCTTATATTTTTATCCTTTTTATTCTTTCTTTTGTAACAGCAGCCTGATTTTCCGCTCTTCCGCATTTTGGGCAGCGGTCTCCGATTATGCCTGTATAGCAGCAGACGGGGTCGCGGTCAACAGGGTGATTTACCGAGCCGTAGCCGATACCTGACTCCTTCATGCAGCGTATTATCTGCTCAAAGGCTTCAAGGTTTTCCAGCGGGTCGCCGTCCAGCTCCACATAGCTTATGTGACCTGCGTTTGTAAGAGCGTGATAGGGCGCTTCAAGGTGGATTTTCCTGTATGCGGAAATGTGGTAGTAAACGGGGACGTGGAATGAGTTTGTGTAATACTCCCTGTCGGTAACGCCCTCTATTTTTCCGTAGCGCTCCCTGTCCATACGCACAAATCTGCCCGAAAGACCCTCTGCGGGAGTTGCAAGAAGGGAGAAATTGAAGCCTGTTTTCTTTGACTCCTCGTCCATTCTTGCTCTCATTCTGCCGATGATTTTAAGCCCCAGCTCCTGCGCCTTTTCGCTTTCGCCGTGGTGTTCGCCGGTAAGCGCCTTAAGACATTCAGCAAGTCCTATAAAGCCCATTGAAAGAGTGCCATGCTTCAGCACCTCTCCAACGCAGTCCTCCGGACCCAGCTTATCCGAGTCAATCCACACTCCCTGCCCCATAAGGAAGGGATAGTTCTTTACTTTCTTCTGAGCCTGTATTTTATAGCGGTAGAAAAGCTGGTCAACAACAAGGTTCATCTCGTCCTCAAGCAGTTCAAAGAATCGCACAATATCCTTTTCCGCCTTAATTCCGAGTCGGGGCAGGTTGATTGAGGTAAAGCTTAAGTTGCCCCTGCCCGTAACGATTTCTCTTGACTTGTCGTAAACGTTTCCGATAACTCTTGTGCGGCAGCCCATATAAGCAATCTCCGTGTTATAGTCTCCGGGCTTGTAGTAGGGCAGATTAAAGGGTGCGTCAATAAAGGAGAAGTTGGGGAAAAGCCGCTTTGCTGAAACACGGCAGGCAAGCTTGAACAGATGATAGTTCGGCTCACCGGGATTGTAGTTTATGCCTTCTTTTACCTTGAATATATGAATAGGAAAGATAGAGGTTTCTCCGTTTCCGAGCCCATTTTCCGTTGCAAGCAGTATATTTTCAATAACCATCTGCCCCTCGGGAGAGGTATCCGTTCCGTAGTTTATGGAGGAGAAGGGAATTTGTGCGCCCGCACGGCTGTTCATAGTGTTAAGGTTGTGGATAAGCGCTTCCATAGCCTGATAGGTTGCTCTGTTTGTTTCTTTTGCAGTAAGCTTAAGCGCAAATTCCTGCGCTTTACGGGCTTTTTCCTCGTTTCCTGCAAGTTTTATAAGCTCCGGAAGCTCAGCTTCCACGTAGCCGTTGTTGTTTGCAAGTGCGGGAATAAGCCCCGTTTCCTTTTCAATCCTTTCGGAATACTCCTTAACCGCCTTGTCTGCTTCCTCGGCGTCCATATCGTTTTCAAAAACCAATGCTCTTGCGATATTCTTCCTGTAAAGCTGGCGGTAGGTCTTTTTTACCCCCTCTGCCATTGCGTAGTCAAAGTTCGGTATGGACTGTCCGCCGTGCTGGTCATTCTGATTGGACTGGATTGCTATGCAGGCAAGGGCGGAGTAGCTCGCAATACTGTTAGGCTCTCTTATAAAGCCTCTGCCGGTGGAAAAGCCGTTTTTGAAAAGCTTTATAAGGTCAATCTGACAGCAGGTAGTGGTAAGGGTAAGGAAATCCAGGTCGTGAATGTGAATATCACCCTCAATATGTGCTTTTGAATGAAGAGGGTCGAGAACATACATTTCGTTGAACTGCTTAGCGCCCTCGGAGCCGTATTTCAGCATTGTACCCATAGCTGTATCGCCGTCGATATTTGCGTTTTCACGCTTTATATCGCAGTCCCTTGCGGACTTGAAGGTAAGGTCCTCGTAGGTTTTCATAAGTGAGGTGTTCATCTCACGAACCCGTGTTCTGTTGGCTCTGTAAAGGATATAAGCCTTTGCGGTTTTTGCGTGCCCGTTTTCAACAAGTACCTTCTCTACAGTATCCTGAACCTCCTCAACGGTAGGTATTCCGCCTTCTGCGGCAACCTTTTCATCAAGAACACGGCAGACCTCTTCCGCAAGTGAAAGGGCGGAGTCGTAGTCCTTTCCGCCAACAGCAAGGGCTGCCTTATAAATAGCCTCAGCGATTTTTTCCACATTGAACGCCATCTGACGTCCGTCTCGTTTCTGGATTTTCGTAATCATTGTAAGCTCCTTATTATCAGAACACCACAATATATTGTGGCTGAATTTACACAGTGTGCAATATATATTATATTGTGCTTTCTATCGTTTGTCAATATGAACAGGAGAAATTATTTTCGTTCATACTAAGAAATAAACTGCACAAAAAAAGGACGTCTTAACGACGTCCTTCTTTACCGGGTTATTTTAATCAGGCAGATGCATTAGCCTTCTTAGCAAGTCTTGACTTAAGTCTTGCAGCCTTGTTCTTGTGGATAAAGCCCTTTCCTGCTGCCTTGTCGAGGGAGATAGCTGCTGTCTTGATTGTTTCAGCAGTAGCGTCCTCGGCTCTTGCCTTCTTAAGAACGGTCTTTAATTCGGTCTTAGCAGACTTGTTGCGGTCGTTTCTTACCTTAGCTACTAAAACTCTTTTCTTAGCGGATTTAATGTTCGGCACTTTTTGCACCTCCTTAAACTTGATATGTATACATATTGATATTTCACAGTAAAATATTATAGCACGTCAGCAGAAAAAAAGCAAGACTTTTTTTAAATTATTTTGATTTTTAGGAGTATTTTATGAAAAGAAGCGACCTTATATACGAGAACGGGGTAATTAATGCCAAAAGAGATGGAATAAATGTTCATCATTTTACTTCAGAAGGAACAAAAATCTGTGAAATAACCCTTGAGGAACAGGGAGAAAAGCTTATCGGGCGGGGCAAAGGCAGGTATTTCACTCTGTTTTACGGCGGGGATATGAAGGCGGCGCTTAAGGCAATACTTACCCGTATTATACCAAAGGGCAAAGCCCTTGTGGCAGGGCTGGGAAATAAGGAGATATGCTCGGACAGCCTGGGCGCAAAGGCTCTTCGCTACATTCCTGCAACCGCCCATCTGTCGGTATACGAGGATTTTTCCGCCCTTGATATGCGGGAGGTTTTGGTTATCGAGACAGGAGTTACGGGGCAGACGGGAATTGAAAGTAAAGACAGGATAAGCTATATTGCAAAGGGTACGGGCGCGGATTTTATAATTGCAATTGACAGTCTTGCCTGCGCTGAAGCAGACAGGCTTTGCAGAACAATTCAGGTTACCGATACGGGGATTGCCCCCGGAAGCGGTGTAGGAAACAACCGCAGCCGTATTGACAGCACTTCCTGCGGAGTTCCTGTAATAGCAATAGGCGTTCCCACCGTGATTGATATGGAGGTGCAGGGGGAAACCCTTATGGTAACTCCGAGGAATATTGACTCGGCAACTGCCGATTTTGGTCGGATTATCGGGCTTGCTGTAAGCAGTGCGCTTAATCCGTCGCTTACCGAAGAAGAAATCCTTTCCCTTATTATATAATAGTGTACTACAGCACCGTCTGCCCGCATAATATGAAATGTATAAAGGAAAGGACGGTAAATATGAGGATAATCAGAACTGTAATACGAAAAAAGGGTATAAAATTCTGTGCCGCCGCTTTTGTTGCAGTAACTGCGCC
>JBJERK010000404.1:0-1705 GCA_051882255.1 Ruminiclostridium sp. | reverse complement strand
CAAGGGGTCCTGCAAGCGCCTTGCAATAGAAACCGCACTTCGTAAGGATACGTCGTATTCCGGAAATTCCTCCGCCGCAAGCTTGCTTGCGGAGTAAACGCTTGCTCCCGCCTCTGAAACCACCATATAGCTTATGGGTCGGTCAATCTCCTTCAGCATTTCCGCCACAAAAACCTCGCTTTCGTGGCTTGCGGTTCCGTTTCCTATTGCAATTGTGGTAACTCCGTGCTTTTCGATAAGGGCTTTAAGCTTTGCCTTTGCCTCCGCAGTCTTATTCTGGGGCGGGGTAGGGTAAACAACCGCTGTATCCAGCACCTTTCCCGTAGCGTCAACCACCGAAATCTTGCAGCCCGTTCTGTATGCGGGGTCAAGACCAAGGGTTACCGTATCCTTTACCGGCGGCTGCATAAGCAGCTGTCTCAAATTGTCGCCGAAAACCTTTATTGCTGAAACTCTCGCCTTTTCCGTAAGGTCGTTTCTGACTCTTCGCTCAATTGAGGGGTGAATAAGCCGCTTGAAGCTGTCCTCCGCAGCAGAAAGCACCAGCGAGCCGTTGGTGTTCTTTGACTTGACGTATGCTTTCCTGATAATTCCTAGAGCCTCGTTTTCGTCAATCTCAATCGTTACTTTCAGAATCTCCTCCCGCTCCCCTCTGTCAAGGGCAAGAATACGGTGAGTAGGGATTTTTGCGGCTGCCTCCTTGTAGTCGTAGTAGTTCTCGTAAACGGTATTATCCGTTTCTCCCGCCTGTTTTGAAGCTATAAGTGCAGTACGGTCGTAGAAGCCGCCCAGCTTCATTCGAAGGGCTGTATCGTCGGAGATTGTTTCCGCAATTATGTCCAGCGCACCCGCAATAGCTGCTTCCTTGTCTGCAACTCCCTTTTCCTCGCTGATATACTGCTCAGCCTCGGCATAGGGGTCTTTAAGGCTCTGTTCAAGAATGAAATCCGCAAGAGGCTGAAGTCCCTTTTCCTTTGCAATTCCCGCTCTTGTTTTCTTCTTTGGCTTGAAGGGACGGTAAATATCCTCTACTGCCGAAAGAGTAACCGCTTCGGCAAGCATTTTCTCAATTTCCTCGTTCATCATTCCCAGCGCTTCAATAGAGGCGGCAACCTCCTCCTTGCGCTTTTCGAGGTTACGAAGATAAGTAAGCCGCTCGTTAAGCTCCCTTAAAATCTGGTCGTCAAGTGCGCCTGTAGCCTCCTTACGATAACGGGCGATAAAGGGGATTGTGTTTCCGTCGTCAATAAGCTTAACCGCCGCTTCCGTCTGGGTTTTCCGTATCTTAAGCTCTTCTGAGAGCTGTTCAATAATGTCCATATATTTACCGTCCTTTAAACTATTCTTCCTGCTATTTCAAACACGGGTCCCTTCTGCCACAAGAAGGTAGAAAGATTTATCTGTATGCATTCGCCCTGCCCGATTGCAAAATCAGCAGGCTTTCCCTTTGGCAGTCCGTAGCCTGCACAAAGATTCATAATAACTCCGCCGTGGGTAATAACCGCCGCCTTTGTTATCTGCTCGTGCATCATATCCTTGAAAATTTCCTCCAGTCCGTCAAGGCACCGCAGGGTAAAATCCCCGAAGCTTTCTCCCCCCGGAGCAGCCGCCTCGTAGCCGCCCTTAAGCCACTGGGCATATTCGGGCAAATCCTGCAATTCCTCCGCAGTCTTGCCCTCAAACTCCCCGAAATCACATTCCGCAA
>JBJERK010000403.1:0-1708 GCA_051882255.1 Ruminiclostridium sp. | reverse complement strand
CGAGGAGGCTGCCCTTACAAAGGAAAACGACAAGCTTTCGGAGGAACACTTGGCAGAAATACGAAAGGAGCTTTCCGATATGCGGGAACGCTTCAAGGAGATGAAGGCGAAGTGGGAGAACGAAAAGACCTCTATTACTAAGGTGCAGGACATCAGAAAGGAAATTGAGCAGATTTCCGCCGAGATTGATAAAGCTAAGCGGGAGTACAACCTGAACAAAGCCGCAGAGCTTCAGTACGGCAGACTGCCCCAGCTCAAGGCAGAGCTTGAGGCTGCCGAAAAGGCGGCGGAGGAGGGCAAGAACAGCTCTCTGCTCAGAGATAAGGTAACGGAGGAGGAAATCGCAAGAATTATCTGCCGCTGGACGGGAATTCCTGTAGCAAAGCTTATGGAAGGGGAGCGGGAGAAGCTGCTCAATATGGAAAATATCCTGCATAAGCGTGTTATCGGTCAGAATGAGGCTGTTGAAAAGGTAAGCGAGGCGATTATCCGTTCAAGGGCGGGTATTCAGGACCCCAACAGACCCTTAGGCTCCTTCCTGTTCTTAGGACCTACCGGCGTAGGCAAAACCGAGCTTGCAAAAGCCCTTGCGGAAGCACTTTTCGATGACGAAAACAGCATTGTCCGCATAGATATGAGCGAATATATGGAGAAATTCAGCGTTTCCCGTCTTATCGGAGCGCCTCCCGGATACGTTGGCTACGACGAGGGCGGTCAGCTCACCGAAGCGGTACGCAGAAAGCCATACGCAGTAGTGCTTTTCGATGAAATTGAAAAGGCGCACCCGGACGTGTTCAATATACTTTTGCAGGTGCTTGACGACGGCAGAATTACCGACAGTCAGGGCAGAACCGTTGACTTCAAGAACACCATAATCATTCTTACCTCCAACTTAGGCTCGCCCTATATCCTTGAGGGCATTACCGAAAGCGGCGAGATTTCCGAAGATGCAAGAAAGAAGGTTGACGAGCTTTTAAAGCAGTCCTTCCGCCCCGAATTTCTCAACCGTCTTGACGAGATAGTTTACTATAAGCCCTTAGGCAAGGCGGAGATAAGCGGAATTGTTGACCTTATGATAAGCGCTTTAGGCAGGCGGCTTGAAGACAAGCAGCTTAAAATCTCCCTTACGGAAAATGCAAAGAGCTATATTATCGACAACGGTTATGACCCCGTATACGGCGCACGTCCCTTAAAGAGATTTATACAGAGAAAGCTTGAAACTCTTATTGCAAGAGCGATAATCGGGGATAAGCTTTCCCCCGGACAGACGGTTACGGTTGACGCAGACGAGAACGGGCTGTATATTGCGTAACTGTCCGATTAAAACAGAATAGGTATAGGAGCCGCTTCCGATTTTTCGGGGGCGGCTTTGCTGTTGACTTTTATTAATGTGTGTGATATAGTTATCTCGCCGACATATCGGAAGTTATAGAGATTAAGAAAATAGACCGGACAGATGTGTCCAATCATACAATATAAGGCATTTCTCACTTTGTGTCCTTCAAAAGGGTGGAGAAAAATGATACTATGATATTGAAAGGAGGTTTCAATATGAACCAAATAAAAATGGGCTCTTTTCTGAAAGAGCTACGACTCGAAAAAAGATTGACACAGGAACAGCTGGCGGAACACTTAAATGTATCTAATCGTTCAATTTCTCGTTGGGAAACGGGAAATACATTACCGGACATTAGTCTTTTAATTGAAC
>JBJERK010000402.1:0-6446 GCA_051882255.1 Ruminiclostridium sp. | reverse complement strand
GACCTTTGCCACGTGGATTATCTTTTTTGACCTGCTTATATTCACTGTAAGCATCCCTTAAGGTCTTGTGGGTGGTTGTTGTAACAATATCGGCATAGGGTACGGGGGACATGTGCTCGCCTGCGGCTACAAGACCTGCAATATGAGCCATATCAACCATAAGGTAAGCGCCTACGCTCTTTGCGATTTCGGAAAGCTTCTCGAAATCAATCTTTCTGGGGTATGCGCTTGCACCTGCAACAATAAGCTTAGGCTTATTTTCTTCCGCAAGCTTCCGAACGGTATCGTAGTTAATCATACCGGTTTCGTCGTCAAGACCGTAGGAAACGAAGTTGAAGTACTTGCCGGAAATGTTTACGGGAGAGCCGTGGGTAAGGTGGCCGCCGTGTGCAAGGCTCATACCGAGAACTGTATCGCCGGGTTCAAGAAGAGCAAAATATACAGCGGTGTTAGCCTGAGCGCCTGAATGGGGCTGAACATTGGCGAACTCGCAGCCGAAAAGCTTCTTCGCTCTTTCGATAGCGATATTCTCAACAACGTCAACGCACTCACAGCCGCCGTAGTATCTCTTTGCAGGATAACCCTCGGCGTACTTGTTGGTAAGAACGCTGCCCATTGCTGCCATAACTGCGGGGGATACGATGTTTTCGCTGGCAATAAGCTCGAGATTTCTTCTCTGACGGGAAAGCTCATCGTTCATGGCAGCGCAAACGTCGCTGTCGTATTTGCCAAGGAAACCAATCGTGTCAATTAAATCGTTGTACATAGCAATCTCACTTTCTGTATTAATACTAAAATAATTATACCTAAAAAAAATGAAAAAAGCAATTGCATTTTCAACAAAAAATATCAGGCTTTACATTATATTTTCATAACAATTACACCATTGTGTAAAAAGGGACAAAAAGCGTCAATTTTGTACAGATTTTCTGTTTTCGTGAACAAATGGTCTGTTCATATAGCCTATGCAGTTCTTGCCGCATTTCTTGGCAATTACAAGCTGGTCATCTGCCTCGTTAAGCAGGTCGGAATAGGTGTTCTTGCCGTCCAGCTCCCTTATTCCCGAAATGCCGATGCTTATCGTAACAATTCCCTTTCCGTAGGGCATAGCCATAGTCTCCACCGCTTCTCTGAGCTGCTCCGCAAGCTTCACTATTTCAAGCCTGTCCATATCCTCCAGCACCAGCACAAAGTCATCGCCGCCAAAGCGGGAAATAACGTCCGTATAGGGCTTCGCCATTATTTTTATGCAGTTGCAGATGTTGTACAGACAGGTATCGCTTTTGTCGTAGCCGTACATGTGATTGTAGCCTCTGAAATTGTCAATATCAATCAGAATTACAGCAATCTTATGAGCGCCGTTTCCGCTTCCGTAGCGTTCCATAAATTTAGCTGAAAGCCCTGTCTTATTCAGAAGTCCTGTAAGGGCGTCCTTCTGGAGAACCTGTGTACAGCGCTCCTCCGCTGTTTCAAGGCGGCGGCTGTTAAGCCAGTTATTTGAAGCGTAATTGCAGTTAAGTGCGGAAATCCACAAAACCGCAGCTATTCCTATAAGATAGTAAATCCAGTAGAAAAAGCCATTGTTCCCAATTATCCCGTATATGAACAGAGGAATCGCTATTGCAGCACCTATAACAATGGACTCGTAAAAATCAGCTATAGGTATAATCGCAAGACCAAGTGCAAAAATAACAAAGAAAAAGTCGGTTTTGTCGGAAAGATACTGAGAAAGAGCAACAACTATCCCGCCGACTATATAGGAAATCCAGAAAATATAGTTGAAAATTCTCAGCAGCTTGTAATCGGGGCTGCGCTTTTTTATTTCCCTGAAAATAAGCCAGAAGCATACCCCGGCGGAGGCTATCAGAATAAATGCTCCCAGTATGCGGAATGCCGCCGCCTGACTTGCACCGGGAGAAGTAAAAAGGCAGATAATACCTGCTATTGCCGAAAAAGGGGCAAATACAAGTATTCTATGGGAATTTTTCATGCAGAGATGATTTAAGAGCAGACGGAAGGAATAGGCGTCCTCTATTTCCGCCTGACTCAGATATTCCCTAAGCAGTAGATTCTTAATGTTCACAAAAATACCAGATATGAACGATAGTATTCTTTTCACTGATGTACTTCCTTTTACTCAGCTTTTTTGCAGGCGGGCAGCTCTACGATGCATTTAACGGGACAAGCCGCCATACATGTGCCGCAGCCGTTACACTTATTAGTGTCTATTTCTGCGTGATTATTATTAATGGAAACTGCTCCCTCGGGGCATTTTTTTACACAAATTCCGCAGCCGAGACAGCCGTTCTTGCAGACGGATTTTGTAACCTTGCCCACGTCGGCGGAGGAGCACTGCACCATAACCCGCTGGCTTTCCTTTACAAGCACAATAAGGTGATTGGGGCAAGCCTTAACGCATTTTCCGCAGGCGATACAATCGGCGGGGTTTACAACTGCGACACCGTTTCTGATTGTAATGCAGCCGTTATCGCAGACAGCGGCGCAGTCGCCCATTCCGTGACAGCCCGACTGGCATTTGCCCTTGCCGTTGTAGAATTTTTCTATTGCAGCACAGCTTTTTGAGCCGATATAGGTGAACTTATCTTCGGTTGCCTCGCAGTTTCCGTTACAGCGTACAAAAGCTACTTCCCTTTCGCTCTCAACTGCCTCAACGCCCATAATTGCGCTGATTTTTTTAGTTACGTCAGCTCCGCCGGGCTTGCAGAGATTTGTGGGAGCTTCTCCTGCTGCAACAGCAGCAGCGTAACCGTCGCAGCCCGAATATCCGCAGCCGCCGCAGTTTGCACCCGGAAGAGCTTCGGATATTTTTTCAACGGTTTCGTCCGTCTTTACAAAAAACACCTTTGAAGCCACCGTCAGCAGTACTCCCGCAGCTGCTCCAAGTCCCAGAAAGAAAAGAATGGGATATAAATATTGTTCCATTTTGTGACCGTACCTTTCATAGCGATTTGTTCATACTGCAAAAATAAATGAACATATATCTCTTTACGCTCCGAAAATACCTTCAACAATTCCGCCGAAGCCTACAAAGGAGAGGGAGGTTATTGAGGCCGCAATAAGAGTAATCGGCGTTCCTGCAAGGGCTGCGGGAACGTTGCAGCGCTCAATTCTTTCTCTTACGCCGGAGAAAATTACCATTACAAGCAGGAAGCCAAGTCCGCCTGCAAGAGCGTTTACAATCGCTTCAACAAATCCGTATTCGTTGTCGATATTAAGGATAGTAACGCCAAGAACCGCACAGTTCGTTGTAATAAGCGGGAGATATACGCCGAGGGATTTGTAAAGGGGCGGAATGTACTTTTTCAGTACCATTTCAACCATCTGAACAAACGCAGCAATTATCAGAATAAAGCAAATCGTGTTAAGGTAGGTTATGCCGAGAGGCTCAAGAATACCGTAGTAAATCGGGTATGTAACTGCAGTTGCGCCTATCATTACGAAGGTTACCGCAAGTCCCATACCAACAGCGCCTGTGGTGGTTTTAGAAACTCCCAGGAAGGGACAGATACCGTAGAACTTACAGAGAATAAAGTTCTCGGTAAGGATACCCGTAAGGAGTATTATCATAAGGTTTTTAGCAAGCTCCATTACTTCTCCTCCTTACAAGACGCTGTGCAGGCTTCCCTGCTCGGGCAGCACTCGCAGCCGATTTTTTTGGGCTTTTTCTTTGTAAGCTTTCCTACTATTGCAATTACGCAGCCAAGGGTGAAAAAGCCGCCTGCGGGAAGAATGAAAATGGTCATGGGCTGGATAAAATCAGGGGCAATCGTCATTCCGAACCACTTGCCTGTTCCGAGGATTTCACGGATTGAGCCTACGATTATAAGAGAAGCGGTAAAGCCAAGCCCCATTCCAAGTCCGTCAAGGATTGAGGGTAAAATCTTATTCTTGCAGGCAAACATCTCCGCTCTGCCTAAGATTATACAGTTTACCGTAATAAGGCTTAGGAACACACCCAGCGCCTGTGAAAGGCTGGGTAAAAAGGCGTCAAGCATTATGCTTACAAAGGTTACGAAGCCTGCAATTACAACTATAAAGCAAGGCAGGCGCACCGTTCCCGGGATAACCTTTTTGAGCAGGGAGATTACAAGGTTTGAGCAGACAAGTACAAAGGTGGTTGCAAGCCCCATTCCAAGACCGTTTTCCGCCATTGTGGTAACTGCCAGCGTAGGACACATACCGAGAAGCATTACAAGGTTGGGGTTTTCCTTTATGAGTCCCTTAGTGAACTCTTTCATGTAACTCATTTCGATACCTCCATTTCCCTGTAAGTCTGAAGGGCTGTATTAACTGCGGAGGCTACGCCCTTTGAGGAGTAGGTTGCGCTTGTTACAGCCTGTATTTCATTATCGGCGGCGGGAGCATTCTTTACTATCTTTACCTCGCCTACTGCCCCTTCAAAAAGAGACAGAAATTCATTATCATTTACCTTTGTGCCAAGTCCGGGAGTTTCCCCGATTTTCAGAATGGTGATACCCTTGACGCTGCCGTCGCTGTTCATAGCGATAAGCATATCAAGACCGCCCTTGCTGTAACCATTGGCGATTATCTGGAATGCAAGAGTACCGTCCTCCTTTTTTATCAGCTTTTCAACGGTATCGGGCTTGTCGATTGCGTAGCCCTCCCCTTTCCAGTCGGTTACAATCGAAAACTCGCCCTCGCCCATAAGCATGCGGCATTTTTCCGCCATATCCTCGGTTATAATTCCAGAGGTGTCAACGTAGGTAAGGTTATGTGCAACGATAAGCAGAGCAGCAATTACCGTTGTTATTACAGCCAGCACAAGCGCAGGCTTTATTTTACTCATCATTTGCCGCTCGCCTCCTTCTTTACGCCGAAGGGCCTCGGCTTAACGTACCTGTCGATAAGAGGAGTCAGAATGTTCATAATAAGTATTGAGAATGAAACGCCCTCGGGAATGTTGGCGAAATTACGTATAACTACCGTTATAAGACCGCAGCCGATTGCGAAAATTACCCGTCCTGCGGTGGTTATGGGAGTAGTTACATAGTCGGTTGCCATAAAGAAAGCGCCCAGGAATAGTCCGCCGGACATAATTTCCATAAGAACGTCGCCGCCGGAGACAAATGTGCATAAAGCCACGGTGCCTATGAACGCCGCAGGAACAAGGGGATTTATAACGCCTGTTGCAATAAGATAAAGTCCGCCGAGAAGCAGGGCTGCAATACAGGTTTCACCGATACAGCCGCCTCTGAGTCCTAAAAACATATCAAGATATGAGGGCAGTCCGCTGTCCATAGCAAGAGGAGTTGCGGTTGTAACTGCGTCAATTGTTCCCGTCTTGTACCAGAAGGGCGCCGCCCATGTACTCATATAGCCGCCGAAGGACAGCATAAGCACAATTCTTGCGGTTATTGCGGGGTTTGCAAAGTTCTGTCCGATACCGCCGAAGAACTGCTTTACCACAATAATTGCAACGGCGCTTCCTATTGCAGCCATATAAATCGGCAGAGCGGGCGGAAGATTAAGACCGAGAAGAACGCCTGTAACAACGGCGGAAAGGTCGGAAATCGTCTGGGGACGCTTTGTTATGAGATTGAATATGTACTCGGAAAGAACGGCGAAGGTAGCGCAGAGTACAACAAGCAAAAGCGCTCTCAGCCCGAAAATTATAGTTCCTGCCACAACGGCGGGAAGAAGGGCTATAAGAACGTGCAGCATTATTTTCTGCGTGGTAGCGCCGCTTCTTATATGGGGAGAGGGCTCAATCAGAAGCTTACTCATTTCTTACCTCCTTTGCTGCCCTGTTCTCTCAGGAACAGCTTGGCGAGCTGGTTCTTTTCGGAAAGGTTGTGTCTTCCGGGACAGACAAAGCTGCAGGCGCCGCAGTTCATGCAAAGATTAACGTTAAGCTTTTCAAGAAGCGCAGCGTTGCGGTCATTGTAGGCGTGTTCAAGCTCTGCGGGCATAAGTCCCATTGAGCAGGCTCTTATGCACCTGCCGCAGCGGATACAGGGCGTGGGAGAAATCTCCTTTGTTTCCGCAAACAGAAGAAGCGCATTGTTGGTCTTTGATATAGGCGCTTCGGTATCATAAACCGCAGTACCCATCATAGGACCGCCCTGTAATATTCTGTCGGGCTGCTTTGATATGTTGGCAGCAGCAAGAATATCGCTGATCGGCGTTCCTACGGGAACTATAAGATTCATGGGCTTATTCACGATATTTCCGTCAACGGTAAGGCGGCGCTTTATAAGCGGAACGCCTGTTTTTATGTAGTCGGAAATAAAGGCTGCGGTTGAGCAGTTCATAACTATACAGCCTGCGGAGCTTGGGAGAGCGCCCGCTTTAACCGTCCTGCCCGTAGCGTTATAGATAAGCACCTTTTCTGCACCCTGAGGGTAAACGGATTTAAGCCTTACAACCTCAATGCGGCTGTCGTCGGCGGAAAGAGCCTTCATTTT
>JBJERK010000401.1:0-1711 GCA_051882255.1 Ruminiclostridium sp. | reverse complement strand
TGACGAGGAAGCCGAGGCAGGAAAAATCGACAAGGAGCTTCTGGAGATTGCCAAGGAAATATGGTTAAAGGACGAAAACAAAGGAGAGAAGGCATGAAGAGAATAGTTATCCCGATAGCGGTTATAGCTGCGCTTGCGGCTGCTGTTGCTGCAGCGGTTATGCTGCTTGCGCCAAAGGAGGAATACCGCCTTATAAAGGTGAACAGCTATAACGGAAGCGTTATGGTGCAGCGGGAAAAGGAGGACGGGATTGGCGCCTTTGAGGGAATGAAGCTGATTTCGGGGGATTCGGTGAATGTGGGGGCGGAGTCCTTTCTTGAGCTTCTCGCCGACAGCGACAAGCATATCTGCGCCGAGGCGGATACAGGCTTTCTGCTCAGCTCCGGCGGAACCGAGAAAAACGGCTACATCACCATTGAGCTTCTTTACGGAAAATCCCTTTTTACTATTGACAACAAGCTTCCCGAAGGCTCATTTTTTGATGTTAAAACGCCGAATGTAACCTTAAGCGTGCGTGGAACCTCCTTTTCTGTTGAGTACGACAGGGCAGACTGCGAAACAAGGGTTGAGGTGTTCAGCGGGAAGGTATTGGCTTCCTATTACGGTACGGAGCAGGTGCTTGAAGCGGGCGAAACTCTGAATATAAGCTCCGAAGACTTCGGGCTGCTTCCTTCTCCCGAGGGCGGACAGGCGGTATCCGGGGACGCTGACTTTATGATTTCCCGATATTTCCAAAATGTTCCCGATTATATAACCTCGCCCGCCGAGCTTATTGAATTTTATTATTGCAGTGATAATTCCCGCGCCGCCGCTGCCGCAAGTCCCGTAAATCCCGATTATGAGACTGTAAATCCTGTGCTGTCGGAAAGCATGCTGAGAATAAACGAGGAATATATTGATACGGTTTCGGACAGGATTATGGAAGCCGCAAGCGCCGAGGTTACCGCTGATTATCTGAACAATTCCGGGGTAATGAGCAGGGAGCCGATGGATATTACCGACTGGTACAGGGATTTTGCAAGCCGCACCGCTGTTATAAACGACAATGGTTCGGATTATACCGTTGAATTTAAAAGGGTAACCCTTGACTGGCTGATTGCCGATATGACGGCGGAGTATGCAGCTGAAAATTACAGCTGTCTTCCTATGAGCGGCGTAAATGCCGAGGGCAGGGTTTACTGCCTGACGGGAATAAATATTACCTTCTCCGCCGATAACTACAGCCCTGCGCCGGAGCTACTGACGCCTCCGCCTATATCTGCCTATGACGGCACTGCTACTGCGGAAAGCTTCACCGAAAGCAGGGACGACGTGATGTTCACCATCAGCAGCAGCTATATCTTCACTGACATGGGCGGATATTCCTCTGCAAATACAAACTCCACAATTCAGGCATTTTCAGACAGCTATGCTGAGGAAAAAACAGACGGAAGATATAATCCCTTGTATCCGCCTGACGCCGGAAATCCGCTTGATACAAGTGCAAGTGAAATTTACCTCGGTTACATAGAGCCTCACCGGGAGGAAATCGAAGGTTACCTTGAAGAAAACGACGAGGCAGCCCTTAAGGTCTTTGAAGAAGGAGGAATCCCCGACGGAACTGACGTAACCGACTGGTTCCCCGAAAGGATGACGCTGTACGGCAGCTCCGGCGATTATAATTAGTGTGTACTCAATAACTGTCCGCAGGACAGTTACCCCCTCAAAGCCT
>JBJERK010000400.1:2516-6463 GCA_051882255.1 Ruminiclostridium sp. | reverse complement strand
GTCGCTGAGTACAAGGGTCTTGTCGGGATTTATGCCTACATCTGCGGGCTTATGGGTAATGTCGGGCATAACCGTAGTTGAGCCGTCCACGATTGCCTCAAAGGAACGGTCGTCAGCCTTTGCGGAGGCTTTAGCAAGCTCCTTAAGCTCGTTTCCCGCCACGCCTATCGTATCTCCCGCAAGCTGCTCGGCGGGAATTGTTTCAATCATCTGTGTAAGCCCCGTATTTGAGCCGAACTCGTAGGGGTTCATTGAGCTTAAGAAGTCCTCGGGGGCTTCAAGCTCGGATTCCTTTATAAGTAATTTCTGTGAATCTATCTCAATTTTCTGCTGTCGGAGGGTTTTTTCAAGCTCTATCTCCTCCGTTGTTGCAGCCTTTGGCTTTTCCTCCGCCGGTGGCTCGCTTTTCGGTACCTCCAGCGGAACGTCCTCAAAAACTATGTTCTTAGTGGCAAATCTGCGCTCGGACTCCTCCTCCTTACGGCGCTTTTCCTCCGCAAGCTTCTCTGCCTTTTTGCGCTCGCTTTCGTCTAAGGCAGCAATTCTTGCTGCTTCCTCGGCTCTTTTCTGCTCCGCTTCTTCCAAAAGCCGCTTCTTTTCCGCTGCCTCCTCTGCCGCCCTTCTTAAGGCAAGCTCCGCCTGCCTTTGCTTTTCTGCTGCCTCCTCGGCTTTGCGCCTTGCGGCTTCTTCTGCGGCCTTGCGGCGCTGCTCCTGCTCTGCGGCAAGCTTCTTTGCCCGCTCCTCTTCCTTTATCCGCCGCTCCTCGGCTTCCTTTTGCTTCTTCGCCAGCTCTTCAAGCCGCTTCTGCTCGGCGGCTTTTCGCTTTTCTTCCAGCTCCGCCTGCCGCTTCTGCTCAGCAGCCTTACGCTTATCCTCCTGGGTTTTCCCGCTGAAGGTAAGCTTAGACTGCTTATCTGCGGTCTTTGCAGGCTTTCCGCCTTTAGCGCTTTTCGGGGCTTTTTCTCCCTTTTCGTCGCCGAGGATACTTTTCAGTATATCATCAACGTCTTCATCGGTTTCGTATATGTCGGGATTCTGACCCCGCTTGCTGTCAACCTCTGCAAGTATATCGTCAATAGAAAACTTTGCCATTTACATTCACACCTTTCAGGCCTTCCCGCTTGTTCTTCTGTGCCTTACTATTTCGTACATAAGTATTCCGCCGCTTACCGAGGCATTCAGGGAATTTACCTTTCCGTACATATCTATTGATAAAATCATATCGCAGCTTTCACGCACCAGCCTGCCCAGACCAAACCCTTCAGAGCCGATAACCAGCGCCGCAGGACCGCTTAAATCAGCCTTATGGAAGGGCTCGCCGTCCGCCTCTGCTCCGTAGACCCAGACTCCCTGCTTTTTAAGAAAATTAATTGTATCTACGAGGTTTGAAACCCTCGCAACCTTTATCCAGCTTGCCGCTCCCGCCGAGGTTTTCAGCACGGTTGCGGTAAGTCCGGCGCTTCTGCGCTTAGGGATTATAACCCCGTGAGCGCCTGCGGCTTCTGCTGTTCTTATTATTGCCCCTAAATTATGTGGGTCCTGTATCTCGTCAGCAATTATTATAAAGGGAGGCTCGTTCTTTTCCTTGGCAGTAAGCAATATATCCTCAACCGAGAAATACTCCGCCGCAGCAGCCTTTGCCGCAACGCCGCCGTGCTTTCCGCCCGGAGCGAGCATATCCAGCTTTTCCTCGCTTACGTCCTTTACCACCGCTCCGTTTTCCTTTGCGAGAGAAATGATTTTTCCCATGCCCTTAGCGGTCTTCTGTATATAAACGGTATCCACCGCCCTGCCCGAAAGCAAGGCTTCCGTAACGGCGTTTCTGCCGTATATTATCTCTTCTTCCATTCTGCCGCCTCGTTTCTTGTGTGCATTTATAATTTATTATACCATATATTGTGGCACTATTACAATAGCTTTGTGAAAAAAATTTGAAGATGGAGGGTTGGTGAGAGTAAAAATGGGTTTTTAGAGTTTTTAAAGGGGTAAAGAGTGGCAGCCCCCTTGCTCAAAACTATCAAAATCTCTTACTTTCTCACATATTCTCCACTGCATTTGTGGAAATACTATAAAAGCGGGCAGGAAAGGGCTTTGGTTTTGTGAAATAAATTATTTGCAATATGGGGGCAGATATGTTATACTTAAGGCAATACCGCATAATTATTGTCGTGCGATTACGCAGTCAGATTTTTCGTCAGATTGTACAAAAGCGACGCAGGCGTGCTGGCGCACGTCAAGGAGTTTTTGTGCAAGATGGCGGAAAATATGCAAGTAAGCGTACGGCAAAGGCGGCAGCCGTTAATTGTGCGGTGTTGCCTTAAAATAGTGTTGCAAAATGAAACAAAAGGAAGGACTCAGAGAATGATTACAGTTTCAAACGTTAGCCTACAGTTCGGCGGTCAGACCCTTTTCAAGGACGTAGACCTTTTATTTACGGCAGGAAACTGCTACGGCGTTATCGGTGCAAACGGCGCAGGCAAATCCACCTTTTTAAAGATACTCAACGGTGAGCTTGAACCTACCACGGGAAGCGTTACAATCCCGAAGGAGCTTCGTATGTCGGTTTTAAGACAGGACCACTTTGCCTTTGACGAGTATACCGTACAGGACACTGTTATAATGGGCAACAAGCGGCTTTACGAGGTTATGAAGGAAAAGGACGAGCTTTACGCTAAGGAGGACTTTACCGAGGAGGACGGAAACAGAGCCAGCGAGCTTGAGGGCGAGTTTGCGGAGCTTGGGGGCTGGGAGGCGGAAAGCGACGCTTCTAAGCTGGTGCAGGGTCTTGGACTTGACGAAAGCATTATGTACAGCCAGATGTCCAGCCTTTCCGGTAACGAAAAGGTAAAGGTTCTGCTTGCTCAGGCACTTTTCGGCAACCCCGATATTATCCTTATGGACGAGCCTACAAACCACCTTGATATAGATGCAGTTGCATGGCTGGAGGACTTCCTTGCGGAATACTTCGGTACAGTTATTGTCGTATCCCACGACCGTCACTTCCTCAACAACGTCTGCACCCATACAGTAGATATAGATTACGGCAAAATCAAGATGTACGTGGGCAACTACGAGTTCTGGTACGAGTCTTCACAGCTTATCCAGCGTATGATTAAGCAGCAGAATAAGAAAAACGAGGAGAAAATCAAGGAATTACAGACCTTTATCCAGCGCTTCTCCGCAAACAAGTCCAAATCCAAGCAGGCGACCTCCAGAAGAAAGCTTCTGGATAAGCTTACCGTTGAGGAAATGCCCGCTTCAAGCCGCCGCTATCCCTTTATCGGCTTTGATATGGAAAGAGAGCCGGGTAAGGATATTCTTCAGGTTACAGGTCTTTCCAAAACCGTTGACGGCGTAAAGGTTCTGGACGACGTTTCCTTTACAGTAGGCAGAGAGGATAAGATTGCCTTCCTCGGCGAAAGCGAAATTGCGATTACTACCCTGTTCAAGATAATAATGGGCGAGCTTGAGCCTGACGAAGGCTCCTATAAGTGGGGCAGCACTATCACCACAAGCTACTTCCCTATCGACTCAGATCATTTCTTTGCAGGCTGCACTATGTCAATCCTCGACTGGATAAGACAGTACTCAAACGACGTTACCGAAACCTATCTCCGCGGCTTTTTAGGACGTATGCTGTTCTCGGGCGACGATATTTATAAGCCCGTTAACGTGCTTTCCGGCGGCGAAAAGGTTCGCTGTATGTTCTCTCGTATGATGCTGTTCCAGTCAAACGCCTTAGTTCTCGACCGTCCTACAAACCATCTCGACCTTGAAAGCATTACTGCTGTAAACAACGGTCTTCGTGACTTCAAGGGCGTTGTTCTCTTCGCTTCCCACGACCACGAAATCGTACAGACTGTTGCAAACAGAATCATCGAAATCAAGGATAAGGGCTGCTGGGACAAGCTGGGCACCTACGAGGAATACGTTGACTGGCGCAAGAG
>JBJERK010000400.1:0-2416 GCA_051882255.1 Ruminiclostridium sp. | reverse complement strand
AAAGAACGCCGCCCCGCAGCTTAAGCTGCGGGGCGGCGCCCTTTGAGAGATAGAGATTATTTAGAAAGGTAATCGTAGATTATGCGCAGGGCGGTGCCGCGGGTTAGCTTTGCCTTGGGGCTGAAGGTGGACTTGCTCATAATGCAGTCCATAAGCCCTGCGACTTTGGCTACTGCTATGTAGCCGACGTAGGCGCTGTTTTCGGAAACGTCCTTGAAGGGGGACTTGAAAATTCCCTTGATACCCATAACCTTGTTGTTTCCGACAATGCCCGAGGTCATCATTTTAGCGGCAAGCTGCCTTGTAACCGGGGTAGTTCCCTTGATACTTGAATCGTAGGGACAGTAAATTCCTGCACTGGAGAGAAGACCTCTGAAATCATCGTAGGTTATCGCCTTGTTTTCGTTAAGCTTTCCGTTCTCGTCGCCTATATAGATACCGTACTCAAAAAGCTTTTCTGCGTACTTCTTGTACTTGCTGCCCGAAATATCGGTGTAACCGGATTTGCTTTCGGTAACGATTATGGGCGAGCCGTCGCTGTGGGTAAGCTTGCCGGTAAAGGCGTCTATGTAAAGGCGGCTGCTTGCGTCGTAAACCATAGCGGTTGTAACCTTCTTGGTGGTTGCGTTGTAGGCGCAGCGGTACCATAAACTATAGTCGACCTGCTCAAAAAACTTATCGTAGGCTTCGCTTTCGGAAATAATGTTCTCTGCCTTGGGGTACTGGATTCCGTAATCAGTAAGATTATAGCTTGTAATTTTGCCGCTGTTGCCTACGGTAAGTCTTATTCCCTCGACAAGGCTCTTTATTCCGTCAATTGTTCTCGGAATTGTGTAGTGTATGCTTCTGTTAAGGGGATTTCCGATGCCCTTGCCTGTTTTCGGGTCGTAGGATTTGTAGAACTGATTTAAAGCAACATCGTCAATCTCAAACTTTTCCGCGTCGTCGCCCAGCAGCTTCTTAAGCCATTTCTTTACAGCGGTGGTTGTCTTTGTCTGACTTAAGGACTTGCCGTTGTTCACGTCGCTGCAGTTGAAGCTCAGCACCCGTCCTGTTTCGGCGTTTATGGTAAAGTTTCCGTAATAAACGTATTCGGAGCCGTCGTCGTCCTCTACAGCTATCTCTTCATCGCTTGTATAAACCGGAATATCAAAGCTTCCCGCCTCGCTGTATTTCTTTGTGTTGAAGCTTGCACTGCGCACATAGAAGCCCAGCTTCTCGTCGTAGAAGCAGCTTGAGCTGCTTATCTCGCTGCCCTCGGGAACGTGGAAAATGCCGCCTTTTTTAAGTGCAGTAAGTGCGTCCTCCGCCTTTATGAGCTTACCCTCTTTTTCAAGCTGCTCCTTTTCCTTATCGGTAAAGGTTACCTTGTTGTCCCCTGCGCCTGTTGCAGGATTTTCGTCTGCCTCGTCGCAGTCCTCCTCCACAGCGTCGTCCTCGTCATCAGCGCTGTTTCCGTAGTCATAATAGCTGTTCTGGAAGGTAGAAAGCTCTCCCGTAAGAGCGTCAATCTGCCCGAAACGAACCTGCCGATACATAAGGTAAGGGGTATAGGTTTTTGTCTGCCAGTCGTAGCTTGCGTTATAAACCAGCATAACGGGGAAATTTTCCTCGAAGCCCTGCTGTGCCTTTTCGACAGATACAGCCTTGCTCTTATCAGCGAAGCCTGCACCTATTACCCAGTCCAAATAGTAATTCCTGAGCTCGCCGGTGTCCTTGTTTATTGACATCCAGCCCGTCTGACCGGATACGGGAATACCGTCGTTTGTGCGCCAAAGGGAAACCCATGCGTCGCTGCCGCTGAGGGAGATCCCGAAGGAGTCCTCGTCTATGGTTATGTTCTCATAAACCGTAGGATTAAGCTTTTTTATTGCAGCCTTAGCCTTTGCAATAAGCTGCGCTTTTGAAAGCTTTGCGAAAGAGGGCTTGTTTGTAGAAATCTCAATACCTTCTTCGTCAACCTCCACATCAGGCTCGACAATATCGCTGTTGTAGTACTCGTAAGAGGTTATTACCTTTCCGGTAATTGAAATTGTGAGGTTTGAGGGACTGCCCTCGTAATCGTCCGCAGTTTTCCATGTAAACTCGTACCGGGTCTTGTTGTTCACAAGCCTTGTTCTGTGAGTAAACTCCGTAAGCTCCTCGGGTATTGTTACCCTCTGCTTGACGTAGGTAAGCGCCTTGGTCATTTCTGCGTCCTGCTCGGCAAAAGCGGTTATTGAAGTTCCTGTTGCAAATATCGCCGCCGCCAGCGCCGCAGATGTAATTCGTCTGAATTTCATATTATCCGTCCTTTCAGTCTTATTTTTTGCCCTTCTGTTATATATAACCCTTTTCGGGACGAAAAGGTGACACAATTTCAGAAATTTTTTGAAATTTTTTTATTTTTTGGAAAATTTGGGAGATTTTATGAGAG
>JBJERK010000399.1:0-6484 GCA_051882255.1 Ruminiclostridium sp. | reverse complement strand
TATATTTTGCCAGATGACTGCTGGCACTCAGCACTATAGGTCCACTAATTCCAAAATGAGTAAATAGCATTTCTCCAAATTCCTCATATACCGGTTTTTTTCCGGGTTTTGAACTCAGATAAAAGGAACCTCTCACATTTTTTAATGATAAGCCCTGTAATTCCTTCACGAATTCCTCTTTTATATTCATAGGTACCAGTGCCGGTGACAGGTCTGTCACAGAATGTCCATGCTTCACCAGCATCTGCATACCGTAGCCATCCGAACCTGTTACAGGATATGACAAGCCACCGGTAGCCAGAATTACATTATCTGCCCATTCTTTTTTCCCACCAGACAAAACTACACCTTTTACGCAATTCTGTTCTACAATAAGATTTTCAACCGTCATTCTGTATCGAATGGTTACCCCTGCATCTTCCAATGCAGATTTCAAGGTGCTGATTACATCCGACGACTTATCCGAAACAGGAAATACCTATCAGATTTATTGAGCCTGGCAACCTGCCCTATAAAAAATCAATAAAGAATTATTTCGTATACGACGGAAGTATCCGCACCCCTTCAAACGGCATGATAACCCTTGCCACGATTTTAAAGGGAGTTTACGAGGACGTTTACTGCTACAGCGAGTCGATTTCCGGGATTTTGTGGCAGGACGTTTTTGATGCGGATATTGTTTTTATAAGTATTTTCACCTTTAACGCCAATCGTGGCTATGAGCTGGCGGAGTACATACGGAAAAATAGCTCCGCTGTTATCGCCTTCGGCGGGCTTCACGCAACTCTGAACTACACCGAAACAGCAAAGTACTGCGATTACGTCCTGCGGGGCGAGGGAGACGAGCTTATTCTGAAATTCGTTGACGCTTTATCTAAGGGCAGTCCCATGGACTTCCCCGGTTTAGCCTATATCCGCGACGGAAAGCTTATTACAACGGGCGACCCCGAAATCCCCGAAAATATAGATACAATCCCCGACCGCAATCTGCTCTACGGATTCAAGAAAGCCACAAAATACAGCACAATCTGGCCCCAGGTTCACGCCTCCCGGGGCTGCCCCCATAACTGCGACTACTGCGCCCTTGTGGCAGCCTTCGGCAGAAAGGTTCGCACAAGACCGCCGAAAAGCGTTGTTGACGATATAGAGAGGGCAATTGAGTTTTTCAGCGGCAGCAAGCGCCTTGCCAACATTCTCTGGATAACCGACGACAACTTTTTTGCAGACAGGCAGTGGGCAATTTCCGTATTGAATGAGATTATAAGCAGGAAAATCAACTACTCCTTTACAGTTCAGGCTCGTTACGAAGTAGGCTTCGATGATGAAATGCTGGAGCTGCTTAAAAAGGCGGGCTTTGAGGAGGTGGCTATGGGAATTGAGTTTTTGGAGGACGAGTCCTTTGAGAATTACAACAAGAAAAGCTCCTACGCCGAAATTCTCCGCTCGGTTCATAACATTCAGCGCCACGGCATAAGAACAAGAGGTCTTTTTATCTTCGGCGCCGACAACCACACCGAGGGAATAGGGAAGCGGCTTGCGGATTTTGTCATTAAAAACAATATCTGCGGCGTGCTGATACAGGCTATGTATTTTATCCCGGGCACTCCTGTTTACGAAACCCACACGAACTGCCTTATCGACAGCAATGACTGGTCGAGATGCATAGGAAAAGCGGTGCATTATCCGAAAAATATGAGCCCTGCCCGGTTACAGCAGGAAATAATAACCGCCAGCGCCGAAATCTACTCCGTAAAGCGCCTTTTAGGTGCAGTCCTGCATAAGCGGGGGCTTGAAAGAATACTGTTTATGGGTGAATTTTTCTGGCAGAGGAATGTTCGGCGTGAGCTGAAAAAAGAGCTGCCCTATCTGGAGGGGCTGAACAGTTTGGCAGGTGAAAATTGATAATTAGTAGAGAATATTACTGTTTATACAACAAGACAGCCCCGTGGCTAAAGCCACGGGGCTGTCTCTATATCTTCCGTTAAACGGGCATTACTTTATTTGTCTTGTCAGCATGAACAGCGTCAATTCCGTTCTGCTTGTCTCTGCGCTTCTCGAAGAACTTTTCTGCTACCTGTCCGAACATAGCGTAGCTTAAAACGTCCTCCTCCTGCTGAGTCCACTTAGCGGCGTCTGCCTTAAGCTTGTCAAGCTCGGGAGCAATAAGGTCTGCGGGGCGGCAGTCGATAGGCTGCTCGTCGCCGAGGATCTTCTTTCTGAATGCAGGGTCGATAGGTGCGGGAGTCTTTCCGTATTCGCCCTTTACAAGTCCCTTGAATTCCTTGGTAACCGTCTTGTAGCGCTCGCCGAGGATTACGTTGAATACAGCCTGAGTACCTACAATCTGTGAAGTAGGAGTTACGAGAGGCGGATAACCTGCGTCCTCTCTTACGCGGGGAACTTCCTTAAGTACCTCGTCAAACTTGTCGGACTGACCTGCCTGCTTAAGCTGTGAAAGAAGGTTGGAGAGCATACCGCCGGGAACCTGATAGATAAGAGCGTTAGCGTCAACAGCAAGCATCTTGGGGTCGAGAAGACCGCTGTCAAGATACTTCTTGCGAAGCTCCATAAAGTAGGGACGAAGCTCGGTGAGCTGCTTTAAGTCAAGTCCTGTGTCGTACTCAGTACCCTGAAGCGCTGCAACCATAGACTCCGTGGGAGCGTGGGAGGTGCCGAGAGCGAGGGGGGACATAGCGGTATCGATAGCGTCAACTCCTGCCTCAATACCCTTTAGGAGGCACATTGAAGCAAGTCCCGAGGTGTAGTGGGTGTGAAGCTGAATCGGGATTTTTACTGCTGCCTTAAGAGCCTTAACAAGCTCTTCTGTGCGGTAGGGAGTAAGAAGCGCAGCCATATCCTTGATACAGATAGAATCAGCGCCGCATTCCTCAATCTGCTTAGCGTAGTTTACATAGTAGTCAGTTGTGAAAATATCGCCGAGGGTGTAGGAAATAGCAATCTGAGCGTGTGCGCCCTCCTTCTTGGCTGCTTTTACGGCAGTCTGGAGGTTTCTTACGTCATTGAGTGCGTCGAAAATACGGATAATGTCGATACCGTTTGCAACAGACTTCTGTACGAAATACTGGAGAACGTCGTCTGCGTAGTGACGGTAGCCCAGCATATTCTGTCCTCTGAAAAGCATCTGAAGCTTTGTATTGGGCATTTCCTTTCTTATAGTTCTGAGTCTATCCCAGGGATCCTCGTTAAGAAAACGAAGGCAAGCGTCGAAGGTTGCTCCGCCCCAGCATTCAACCGAGTAGAAGCCGCACTTGTCCATCTTGTTTAAAACAGGAAGCATTTCCTCCGTAGACATACGGGTTGCGATAAGCGACTGATGAGCGTCACGAAGGACTGTTTCTGTAATTTTTACCTTTGCCATTTTAAGTAAGTCCTTTCCTTAAGCGTTCATAGTTAAAATAACTGTGCCGGTGTTTACGGAATCGCCCTTTGCAACGTTAACGGAAGCGATAACGCCGTCGCAGGGAGCAGGAATGTCATTTTCCATCTTCATAGCTTCAACTACTGCAACAGCAGAGCCCTTTGTTACCTTGTCTCCTGCCTTAACTTTTACTTCAACTACTGTTCCGGGCATAGGAGCTTCTACCTTAACGCCGCCCTGAGCGCCTGCGGGAGCTGCTGCCTTAGGAGCTGCCTTGGGTGCAGCCTTGGGAGCGGCTGCGGGAGCTGCTGCGCCTGCTTCTGTTTCTTCTACTGTAACGTCATAAGCTGTTCCGTTTACGGTGATGTTGTATCTTTTCATTTTTATATGTTTCCTTTCGATTAATATACAAAGTTGATGTGCTTTCTCTGGGGAGCGATAACTCTCTTGCCTGCAAGAATGTCAAGGGCTGAAAGTAGGGCTGCTCTTGTATCTGCGGGGTCGATTATTCTGTCAATCTTTCCAAGTCCTGCAAGAGTAAAGGCGCTTGCCTCGTTTTCTGTGTAGTCGGCAATAAGCTGTGCCTCGTTGGTGCCGTTAAGCTCGCCGCCCTTTAAGAAGATTACCGAAGCCTTAGGTGCAGCAGCGGAAATCACGCTGTTTTCATAAGCTATAACGGTATCGCTTGCGGGTGCAACTGCACAGTAAGCGGAGCCGTAAGCCTTTTCTGTTATAATAGTTATTTTTGCAGTAGTTGCACTTGCGTAAATCTGTGCAAGCTTTGCAGCGTCTCTTATTGAGCCTGAAAGCTCAGCAGCAGCGCCGCCGCCGAAGCCCTCGCTGTCAAGGATTGTGACAACAGGGATAGAGAAAGCGTCGCAGAAGGAAACGAAGCGTGCAATTTTTGCGCTGTCCTCGGCAGTAAGCTTATCCGGGGTCTTGTCTGTAGCAACAAAGCCCACTGTCTTCCAGCTTACGCTTCCGAGGGCTACAAAGGAAGCCTTTCCGAAAGCCCCGTAAAGCTCGGTAACGCTGTCCTTATCGGCGATTGCCTTAATCATATCGCCGCCCTTAAGACCTGCTGTTATATCTGCGTCGTTATCTGCGTAGTAGTCGTTGCCGGAAAGCTCAAGATTATTTGAGGGGAGTATTCTTATAAGCTTCTTGACCTCGTTTATTGCTGCCTCATCGTCCTTTGCAACAATAGCCGCAGCACCGGACTCAGCTGCGTTTGCAGCAGTTCCTGCACCCGCCATATTGCCGTCCTCGGCAACAAAGGGAGCGGTCATAAAGAACTCGGATTTCTCGGTCATTACCACGAAATCAGCCATACAAGCGGTCATAGCCGCAGTTCCTGCACAGAGTCCCGCAACAAGGGAAATCTGGGGAACAACGCCGGAAAGCTGTGCGCTTGCGGCAGCAACGTCAGCGTAAGCGCCGAGCATTTCTGCGCCCTCCGCAATATCGCCGCCCTTGCTGTCGTAGATTCCTACAACGGGAGCGCCGTTCTTGATTGCCATATCGTAGATTTTCCTGATTTTTGCTGCGGCAGCCTTTGTCATAGCGCCGCCCTTAACGGTGATGTCCTGAGAAAAGGCATACACGGGAGCGCCGTCCACAAGACCGTAGCCTGTAATAACTGCGGCTGTTTCGCCCTTTGAGGAAACAAACCTGTCGATTTCAACAAAGCTGTCCTCGTCAAAAAGAGAGTCAAGTCTTTGTCTTGCCTTGCTGTCAGCGAGCGCCTGCTCCATCTCAGCCAATGTTTTTCTTGCCACTTGGATTATCCTCCAGTCAGTTTGTATTTGGATCGGGCAAAAATGTTCTACACAGCCCATAAAAATTTTTCCATCGTATATTATACTATAAAATACAGCAAAAAACAAGCCTTTTTTGACTGTTTTTTCAGAAAATATCAAATTTTTAACAATCCGCTGTAAATAACAGGAGCCTTTCGGCGGGATATTTACAAAAATGACAATTAATTAACAATCTTTGCCGCAATTAATCCTGCACCAAGAGGCGCAGGATAAATTACGCTAAATCTCCTCGTAGTTTCCGAGGAAGCGGTAATACTTCATCTCTTTCTCTAAATTCGCCAGCAGCCGCACAACCTCCTCGTTCCGGATACTGCCCACAAAGTCAAGATAAAAGAGAAAATCGAAGGCGTCGTCCTTTACTGCCGCAAGGCCGCTTGGCATAGGCTTACTTTCGATACGGCAGAGGTTAAGTCCGCAGTAGGCAAACCTTGTAAGCAGGCTGTAAAGGCTTCCGGGCGTGTGGGGCAGGGAAAGGGAGAGGGAAACTATGCTTGCATTTTCGCTTACCTCGGGTCTTTTTGAAATCATTATAAATCTGGTGTAGTTGTCGTCAATATCCGCAATATTCTCTGCCGCCGCTTCAAGTCCGAAAAGCTCTGCGCAGGAGCGGGAGCAGATAGCTGCGGCGTCGCCGCCACCTGCGGCAACCCGCTTTGCCGCCGCAGCAGTATTACTGCATTCTTCTGCGGAAAAGCCCATTTTCTTTATGTAGCCCGAGCATTGTTTCAGAGCGATACCCTTTGACATAACGGTTTTAACGTCCTCGGGCCTTACTCCCTTTTTAACCGCAAGAATATGCTCAATTCTTATCTTTGCGCTTTTGCAGATATAGAAGTTATGCCGTCCCATAAGGTCGTAGGTTTCGCTTACGTCTCCTGCGGTGGAGTTTTCAATCGGAATTACTCCGTAATCCGCCTCGCCCTGCTCTACTGCATTAAAAACCTCGTAGAAGTCGGTAAAGTACTCTATTTCGCAGTTATCCCCGAAAAATCTGCGGCAGGCGTCTGCGGAATAGCTGCCCTTTGTAACGGTTACTACCTTGGGGCAGTCCTTCTGCTCAGCGCTTATGGGGAAGGGCTTTGCTTCGGTAAGAAGCTGCTGCTGGCGGCATTTTGAAATATCCATAAGAGTTGTGAAAAGAAGCCGTGAAGCGTTCTTCATTTCGGGGGGAACTCTTGAGGAAACCTTATCGAGGATTGCCTTTTCTCTGCCGCTCTGGAGAACTGCCATATTATTGGCTTTTTTATACTCCGCAACCCCGCAGGCAAGCTTTGTGCGCTCCACA
>JBJERK010000398.1:0-6486 GCA_051882255.1 Ruminiclostridium sp. | reverse complement strand
ATCGGAACGCTTGTGGTTTACGGCGGTTTTGCTTCTTTGTATGCAGCGGTGGAGGATAACGTTGGTCCTTCTGGGCTGTACCTGCCCTGCATATTCATAACAATTCTGGATATTATTATTGCAGCAGTTGAGGAGCGGGAGAATATCAAAAAACTTCTCGAACGCAGAAATGACAAAAAGGAAGAAATCGCACCTTCGATTTTAAGCGACGACAGAAAGGACGGTTAATATGGGACTGATTGAAAAGGATATGTGCTTTCATTTAAGAGTAACCTCGGAGCAGGTGGGAAAATACGTTATTATGCCCGGCGACCCGGGACGTGTTCCGAAAATTGCTCAGTATCTTGATAATGCTGAGCAGATGGCTTGCAACAGGGAGTACAATACATATACAGGTACTCTTCTGGGTGAAAAGGTAAGCGTAGTATCAACGGGTATAGGCGGTCCTTCGGCGGCAATCGCCATTGAGGAGCTGGTTCGCTGCGGCGCTCATACATTCATCAGAATAGGCACAAGCGGCGGCATTGATATTAAGGTCTGCGGCGGCGACCTTATTGTGGCAAGCGGCGCTGTGCGTGGGGACGGAACAAGTAAGGAGTATATCCCAGAGGATTATCCCGCAGTACCCGATTTTGACGTTTTATGCGCATTAAAGGACTCGGCGGAAGCCCTGTCAACCGATGAAATCGGCAATCAGTACCACGTGGGAGTAATCCAGAGCAAGGACAGCTTCTACGGGGAAATCGAGCCTGAGAAAATGCCTGTTGCAGAGTACCTTAAGAACAGGTGGGAGGCTTATGTGCGCTGCGGCTGCCTTACAAGCGAAATGGAGGCGGCAACCCTCTTTTCCGTTGCAATTGCAAGGCGCGTCCGTGCAGGAGCAGTATTTACCGCCCTCTGGAACGTTGAGCGTACAAAGGCGGGACTTCCCGATAAGGTATGCGAAAGCAGCGAAAGAGCGATTAAATGCGCTGTGGGCGCTATAAAGCTGCTGATTGAAAGGGACAGAAAGAAGAATGTTTAAGTATATACTGCTTGACCTTGACGGGACTTTGCTTGACACCTGCGAGGGTATAAAAAACTCCGTAAGATACGCACTTGAATTTTTCGGAAAGCCTGTTCCTGCCGAAAGCGAAATGAAGCGATACTTCGGTCCGCCCCTTAGCGAGTCCTTTGCGGAGTTTGACGGCTTTGAGGGAGAGGAAATCGAGGCGGCTGTAAAGAAATTCCGTGAAAGATACGAAAAAACGGGAGTTACCGAGTACGGCTTTTTCGAGGATTTGCCAAAATCCCTTGAAGCACTGAAAAATGCGGGCTGTACCCTTGCGGTTGCAACCTCAAAGCCCGAGCATACCGCAAGATATATCCTGAAGCATGCAGGAGTTGACGGCTTTTTCGACTATATCGGCGGAGCTGATGATACTGCAAACAGAAAGAAAAAGGCAGACGTTATTTCATACGTTATTGAAAAGCTTGGAATAACCGATAAAAGCCTTGTTCTTATGGTGGGCGACAGGCTTCACGATGTAGAGGGCGCCCACGAAAACGGGATAAAGTGCGCGGGGCTGCTCTGCGGCTACGGAAGCAGGGAAGAGCTTGAAGCCTGCGGTGCAGATTATATCGCAGAGCATATTTCCGATATAGCAAGCCTGCTGAAAAAGGGATAATCTGCCGTAAAACCGTTCCATACATATTCGGCTGCTTTCTGCCGATAATATTTCTGCAATATCCTTTGCGCTTTTTGCAGGAGATATTGAACGGATAATCGGATATGAAAGGAACGTTATATTATGAGCACCGAAAGAGCTAACAAGTGTATTGAATGTACAATTACAAACTGCGCTTACCATTGCACAAACGACGATTATTGCAGCCTTGACAAGATCAAGGTCGGCACCCACGAATGCGACCCCACAAAGAAGCAGTGCACAGACTGCATGTCCTTTAAGATGAAGTAAGGGGGACGCCGCTGCGGGAATTATCCCGCAGCGGCGTTTTACTCTTTTCCCGAGTTTGAACTCTGTAACTATCTCGTAACTATGCTCGGTTATTTTTACCAAAATTTAACAGAAGATTTCGTATAAGTTCTACTGCGTTGTAATTAATCGGTGATGTTTTCTATTGACATATCACATAATATGAGATATAATAACAATTAATAGGTATTGCGGTAATTTTTGACTGATTGCTTTGCAGAAAATTACGCGTAATAAAAACGACATGCTGGGAAAAGGACACTATGAAGAAGAATAAGAAAAATCAATCACAGTTTCTTTTCGGAGCGAAGTGCGTGCTTCTTGCTGCGGCGCTTATACTGATTGCTTTGCAGATAGGACTTCCGTATTTTATTGGAGACGCAACCCCCGCTCTTAATATGATTATTGGCAGCGCTGCCGCTGTTTTCGTGATAATCGTAATGATTTTCGAAATTCAGCCATATATCCAGCTGCACAACGAGGGTATAAGGGCGGTTTATCGCGAGAAGAATGTTGAGGTTGATAAAATCGTTAAGTTCAACCGTCTTATTGAGCATAACGAGTTCATTTACAACTTCCAGCCTATTATAGACGCTCGAAACGGCTCGGTATACGCTTACGAAATCCTTATGCGTACAGGCAGCGATATAGGTCTTGACCCCCATGAGATACTGAAATGCGCCGAAATCAGTCACATGCTGTACAGTATCGAGCGCTACACCTTCTTTAACGCCCTTCGTATTTACGATGAGAACAGGGATCTTTTCGGGGACAAGAAAATCTTTATCAACAGTATTCCCAACGTTACCCTTTCTGATGATGATATGAAAATTCTCAGGGAGCAGTATTCCAACGTTTCTGAAAACATTGTTATAGAAATTCTTGAAAGTGCGGCGGATAACGACGAGAGTATCGAAGCCTTTGATCAGCTGCGTGAAATCCTCGGCTGTCAGATTGCTATTGACGACTACGGCAGCGGCTATTCCAACGACAGCAAGCTGCTCAACAATAATCCCAACTACATAAAAATCGACCTTTCCCTTATCCGTTCAATAGATACAGACCTTAAGAAGCAGCTTCTTGTTGCAAATCTTATAAAGTTCGCAAGACAGTACAATATCAAGATACTTGCCGAGGGCGTTGAAACAAAGGAAGAGCTCCGTATGCTTATCGAGCTTGGAGTTGATCTTATCCAGGGCTTCTATACCGCAAGACCTTCGGGAGAAATCCTCCAGAATATCAACGAGGACGTCAAGGATTACATAATCGACCAGAATATCCGTCTGTCCAAGTATGACAATGACAACAGGGTTTACAGTGCAAAGAGCGGCGAGGTTATAAACCTGCTGGAGCTTGCTATAAACAAGATAACGGTTATTGAAATAAGCAGCGGCGATGTAAGACTTGTGGGCGAGAAGAACAATACCATCAATATGGTAATAAAAACCGCTGATAATTCCGACTGCCGGCTTACCTTTGAGAACGTTAACATAAAGGGCAGCGAGGAAACTACCGTTCAGCTCGGAGTCAACTCCTCCGCCGAAATAATTTTAAAGGGCGACAATGTCCTGCATAAAGAGGGAATACGGGTTCCGGGAGACTCCTCTCTTACCCTTCGGGGCAGCGGCAACCTTTCAATCAAGAATAACCGCAACAACGGCGTAGGAATAGGCGGAAACTTCAATCAGGTTTACGGAAATATCACCTTTGACGCCGCAGGAGAAATAAGCGTAGAGTCGTCGGGCGACAGGGTTGTATGCATAGGCGGCGGAAACAAGGGCGAAACCGCTTCAATCCGTGTTGCAGGCGGAAAGCTTAACGTAAAGGGCAGAGGAATAGCGGTAGTAGGTATCGGAAGCGCCTCGGGTACCGCAAGCATACATATAGCAAAGGCTGAAATAAAGATACAGAACATAGGCAACGAGGCTGTAGGTATCGGCACTCTTAACGGCGAGGTAAACGTTACCTCTACCGGCAATATAGACATAAGCATGGACGGCGAGAGAATCTGCGGTATCGGAACTCCCGACGGCGGCGTGGGCAGAATTGTGTTCACCGCCGGCGTTGTAAGCTCTATTATCCACGGCGCTCTTGCGGTTGCAATCGGCTCTGTTGACGGAAATATCAGTATCCAGTGCTCAGCCGAGGTAATAAGCGTTTACGGCGAGGGCGAGTGCGCCTGCTGCATAGGAAACTACAGAGGCAGCGGTCAGGTTACGATAACCTGCGGAACGGTTATTGCCGAGCTTCTCTCTGCGGAAGCCGCATATCTTGGCGGAAGCGAGTGCAAGGCGGTAATAATGGGCGGTAACGTAATTCTCGGTAAGGGTGCAGACGAAAATATCGTGAACGCCTTTGGCGAGCCGCTGAAAATGCACCTTGTTGACGGGGAAGACCTTTTTGAAAAGCATATCGTAACCGAGGCGGGCGACTATGTTTACAGAGCGGAGAGAAATCCGATGATTGATAAGCTCTGCGTGTATATCCCCGAGGCTTGCGAGATGAAGGAAATGGCGAAATAAGTTTTTGGGGCAGTAAGAAATATAAGCCGCTTCCGGTTATGTCGGGGGCGGCTTTTGTTTTGCAGTCGGAAAAGCAACAACGAGTTGCTTGATTGTTGCCCGAAAAGAGGTTATAGTATTATCGAGGTGATAATTAATGGAAACAAAGGACGTAATTCTTGAACTCCGTACAAAAAACGGGCTGTCACAGGAGCAGCTTGCAGAAAAAATCTTTGTTACAAGGCAGGCGGTATCCCGCTGGGAAACGGGGGAAACCGTTCCAAATACAGATACCCTTAAGCTGCTGTCCCGGTTGTTTGATGTTTCGGTAAATACCCTTCTCGGTTCTCCGAGAACGCTTATCTGTCAGTGCTGCGGTATGCCCCTTGAGGATTCATTTATAAGCAAGGAGCCTGACGGCACCTTCAACGAGGAATACTGCAAGTGGTGCTATTCCGAGGGAAAATTTGTTTATACCGATATTGAAAAGCTGACGGATTTTCTTGTTGAGCACATGTCAAACGAAAGCTTCCCTCCTGCACAGGCGAGAGCCTATTTTGAAGCACAGCTTCCACAGCTTAATTACTGGAAACAATCGAAAGAATGACAAAAGCCTGAGAGAAAATCCTCTCAGGCTTCCTTTTATGCATTTGCTTAAATCAGTTCTTAAGACTCTGTAAGGGTGCAGGAATATGTCCGCCTCTTGAAATGAACTTTGCGGGGGAGAACTTGTTTATAGACATAACAGGTCCGCTTCCGAAAAGTCCGCCGAATTCAAGGGTTTCGCCCTCCTTCATTCCGATTGCGGGGATAACTCTTACCGCTGTTGTCTTGCTGTTTACCATGCCGATTGCAGCCTCGTCAGCGATAATAGCGGAAAGTACCTCTGCGGGAGTATCTCCTGCAACAACAAACATATCAAGACCAACGGAGCATACCGCAGTCATAGCCTCCAGCTTTTCAAGGCAGAGAGAGCCTCTGTTTACAGCGTCAATCATACCTGCGTCCTCGGAAACGGGGATAAATGCGCCGGAAAGTCCGCCGACTCTCGAAGAAGCCATTACGCCGCCCTTCTTGACTGCGTCGTTGAGCAGGGCAAGGGCTGCCGTAGTTCCGTAAGCGCCGCAGCTTTCAAGTCCCATCTCCTCCAGAATATGGGCAACGCTGTCGCCCACAGCGGGAGTAGGAGCAAGGGAAAGGTCAACGATACCGAAGGGAACGCCGAGCATTTTGCTTGCCTCAGTACCTACAAGCTGTCCCATACGGGTTATCTTGAATGCGGTTTTCTTTATTACGTCTGCAATTTCGTTTATAGAAGCGTCGGGCATTTTTGCAATTGCTGCCCTGACAACTCCGGGGCCGCTTACGCCTACGTTTATAACGCTGTCAGGCTCGCCTATGCCGTGGAATGCGCCAGCCATAAAGGGGTTATCCTCTACTGCATTACAGAAAACAACTATTTTCGCTGCTCCGAAGCAATGGTTATCCGCAGTTCTTTCGCTTGCCTCACGGATAATTCTGCCCATAAGGGCAACAGCGTCCATATTTATACCCGCTCTTGTGGAGCCGACGTTTACGGAGGAGCATACCTTTGTTGTTTCAGCAAGAGCCTCGGGAATAGAGTTGATAAGCTCTAAGTCGCCTGCCGAAAAGCCCTTATGTACCAGCGCCGAGTAGCCGCCCACATAGTTTACGCCTGTTTCGTTAGCAACCTTTTCAAGGGTCTTGGCGAATTTTACAGGGCTGCCCTTTGCCGCCGCCGCAAGCATAGCGATAGGAGTTACGGAAAGGCGCTTGTTTATAATCGGGATACCGTATCTCTTTTCAATTTCCTCGCCTGTCTTAACGTGGTTGCAGGCAAGGCGCATCATCTTTTCGTAGATTTTAGCGCATGACTTGTCAATATCGCTGTCGATACAGTCAAGAAGGCTGATACCCATTGTGATAGTACGGATATCAAGGTTCTCCTCCTGTATCATCTTTATCGTTCCAAGAATATCGTTTGAGTT
>JBJERK010000397.1:0-6491 GCA_051882255.1 Ruminiclostridium sp. | reverse complement strand
TGTTCTGCCGAGGCGGTTTCCCTCAATAACTGGGAGCGAGTAGGAAAGCTCGTAGCCTAAAAGCCTGTTCGCCTTTTCAACGTTTCCCTCTCGTATTAGTTTTCTTATTGCAGTAGAGCTTACTATCTCCCCGTCGACCTGAACGGCGGGAACTGTTTCGCACTCAATACCAAGCTCCCTGCAAAGACGGGAAAGCATTTCCGGATTTCCCTCGCCGCCCTTTCCGAAGCGAAAGTCGTAGCCGCAGACAATGTATGCGGCATTAAGCCGCTTATGCAGCACAAGCCGCACAAAATCCTCTGCTGTAACGTCCTTTACGTTGCTGAAATCAGGGGCGAAGATATAGTCTATCCCCAGCTTTTCAAAAAGCATAAGCTTCTGCTCGTGAGTTATTATGCAGCTGCCCTCTTTGCTTTGGAACTTCGGCAGCGGGGTGTTATCGTTAAAGGTGAAAATTACGGATTTTAGCCCGGGTTTAAGCATAGCCCGCTTTATAACCTCGGTATGCCCCAGGTGAAGCCCGTCGAAAAAGCCCAGCGCAACCGCTGTTTTTTCTGCCCTTTCTTTTATCGCCTTTGCGTTTGCGGTAATATCTGTCAAGAAAATCTTACCCCTTTTAATTCGGAAATATCTCTTAGTCCGCCCTTGGCGGCATTCTTTTCGTCGTTTTCGGGCGGCTTTACGCCGAAGCGCTGAATAGCCGCAAGGTCGCCGCTTTCTCCTATACTGCCGATAGCAAGCAGCTCGCCGCTTTCGCTTAAAATGCGGTAGAGCCCGTCGTACTCCCGCTCAAGGCTTACCCGTCTTGCGTCAAGCACAACCCCGTTAAGGAACATTCTTGTCTGTACCGAATCAAGCCTTGCCTCGGGAAAGCCCTTAAATATCATATCAATAGGTATCAGCAGCTTTTCAACCGCCTCTGTTCCGCCCTTTTCGTAGGTTTCCTTAATCTCCGAAAGACGGTAGCAGTCCCTTATGCTGAAATTCCCCGAGCGTGTACGCACAAGGCTTGTCATAACTGCGCCTGTGCCTGTTTCTACGCCCATATCGTGAATAAGGGTTCTTATATATGTGCCTTTGGAGCAGGAGATCAGGGCGGTAGCAGTATTGTTTTCAAACTCCTCAAATTCAAGGGAGAAAACCCGTATGGGTCGGGGCTTGCGCTCAACCTCAATTCCCTTGCGGGCAAGGTCGTAAAGCCGCTGACCGTCAACCTGAACTGCGCTGTACATCGGGGGAGTCTGCAAAAGGTCGCCTGTGAACTTCTGCTTAAGGGCATACTGGGCGTTTCGGGAAACCTGCTTGTCGCTGGTGGCGATAACCTTTCCCGTAAAGTCCTGGGTGTCGGTTGTAACGCCGAAGCGTATGCCTGCACGGTATTCCTTTGAGTTATCGGGGCAGAAATCCACCGCCTTGGTTGCGTTTCCTACGAAAATCGGCAGAACTCCCTCCGCCATAGGGTCGAGAGTGCCTCCGTGACCGATTTTTTTCGTTCCGCAGATTTTTCGCATAATTGCAACAACGTCAAAGGAGGTGTAGCCCTGCTCCTTATAAATACAGATTATTCCGTTCATTCCCTTTGTTCCGTTAGTTCCGCTCATAAAGCCTTTTCTACCTCTGAAAGCAGCTGCTTTTTCGCTTCCTCTAAGCTAATGCCCTTAAAGGAGCAGCCCGCCGCCTTAACGTGTCCGCCGCCGCCGAAAGCGGAGCATATCTTCTGAACGTCAACCGCCGAATTTGAGCGAAGGGAAGCCTTCCAGCAGTCCTTTTTCTCCTTAAAGACAACTCCTACCTCGACGCCCTCAATCTGCCTCGGAATAGCGGAAATCCCGTTCCCGTCCTCAATATCAACGCTTGCCATAAGCTCCTTTGAAAGAGCAACAACAGCGCACCTGCCATCAAAATAGTACTCAATATCGCTGTAGATTTTCTTTTCAAGCTCAACCCGCTGCTTTGTCTTCATGTCGAAGAAGGTGTAGTTGATACGGTCGAAGGGAAAGTCGTATTGCAGCAGCTCCGCTGTTAAAATATGGGTTTCGGGAGTAACCGAGGAATACTTGAAGCAGCCTGAATCCGTTGCAATTCCCGTATAAAGGCAGGCGGCAATATCAGGAGTCATTTCCGCCCCCATTTCCTTAATTACCTTGTAGACCGTCTGTGCGCAGGCAGCAACCTCAGGCTCAATGGTAAGCCTTTTCGCAAATCTGACGTGGGACAGATGGTGGTCTATCGCAAGATCGATCTTTTCGCCGTACTGCGCCTCAAAATCCCCTAAAAGCTTCTTGTCCGCAACGTCAACGGTAACAAAGACCTGCGGTACGAAGTCCTGCTCCTTAAGGGACTTTTTCATAAAATCGTAACGGTCGGAAATCTTATCTGCGCAGATATTCTTAGCCTTCTTTCCCATGCCCTGAAGCGCAAGGCAAAGCCCGAAGGCACAGCCTAAGGTGTCTCCGTCGGGGTTCGCGTGGGAGAGGATAAGAATATTGTCCTGCGCCTTCAAATATTCCGCCGCTTCTTTAATTGTCAGCATTTCAGTCATCGGATAAAGCCTTTCCCTCTTCTCCCTCCTCCTCCTCATCGGCGGGCTTCGGGAGATTGTCGATAATTCTGCTTATTTTTTCGTAATATTCCTGAGAGCTGTCAGGGAGGAAGATAAGCTTCGGCATTTTTCTCATCTTGATACGTGCGTTAATCCGCCGTACGATAAAGCCGCTTGCCTTTTCAAGGGCTGCTGCTGCGGCTTCCGCCTTTCCTGCTCCGCCAAGGGCGGAAACGTATACTTTACAATAGGAAAGGTCGCTGGTAATTTCAACGTGGGAAACCGAAACTATTTCCTCCGAAACGTGTTTGTCCTTTATTGCAGGCAGTGCTGCCGAGATTTCACGCTTAACGTCCTCGGTAAGCCTGCCTAAGTTATGATTTGCCATTTAAGCTGCTCCTTTCTGCTTGTGAAAAGAGATATTCCGGGCGAGAGATTTAGTCCCTATATTCCTCAACCATGTATGCTTCGAATATATCGCCCTCTTTAATATCGGTAAATTTCTCAAGACTTATACCGCATTCGTAGCCCTCGGCAACTTCCTTTACGTCGTCCTTGAAGCGGCGCAGACCTGCAATCTTATCATCGCCCACAACAATACCGTCACGGACAATTCTTACGCTGCACTTTCTTTCAACCTTGCCGGAAAGCACGTAGCAGCCTGCAACAACGCCAACGCCCGTAATCTTGTAAACCTGACGCACCTCAACTCTCGCAAGGTCAACCTCTCTGAATTTCGGAGCAAGCATGCCCTTGATAGCGGTCTGAACCTCCTCGATTGCGTCATAGATAATGCGGTACATACGGATGTCAACGCCGTCACGCTTTGCGTTTTCCGCAGCAGCGGGGTGAGGTCTTACATTAAAGCCGATTATAATTGCGTTGGAGGCATTAGCAAGCATAACGTCGCTTTCGCTGATTGCACCTACGGCGCCGTGAATTACTCTTACTCTTACTTCCTCGTTTGAAAGCTTTTCGAGGGACTGTCTTACTGCCTCAACAGAGCCCTGTACGTCTGCCTTTACGATAATCGGGAGAGTCTTCATTTCGCCCTCCTCAATCTGTGAGAACAGGTTGTCGAGAGTTACCTTCTGGTACAGCTTGAACTGCTCCTCCTTAGCGTCGAACTTACGCTTTTCAACAAGCTCTCTTGCAAGCTTCTCGTCCTCTACGACAGCAAAGGTATCGCCGGCACTCGGAACCTCGGAAAGACCCATGATTTCAACAGGAGTGGAAGGACCTGCTTCCTTAACAACCTTTCCTCTGTCGTCACGCATTACTCTGACGTGTCCTACGGAAGTACCTGCAATAATAACGTCGCCTGTCTTTAAGGTACCGTTCTGTACAAGCAGGGTTGCAACAGGACCTCTGCCCTTATCAAGGCGGGCTTCGATAACTGCGCCCTTTGCAAGTCTGTCAGGATTTGCCTTAAGGTCAAGCACCTCTGCGGTAAGATTTACCATTTCAAGCAGGTTGTCAATGCCTTCGCCTGTTTTAGCGGAAACGGGAACGCAGATAACGTCGCCGCCCCATTCCTCAATAACAAGGTCGTGCTCGGTAAGCTCCTGCTTTATTCTGTCAGGGTTTGCGGCTTCCTTATCCATCTTGTTGATAGCAACGATAATGCTTACTCCCGCAGCCTTAGCATGGTTGATAGCTTCTACTGTCTGGGGCATAATTCCGTCGTCTGCCGCAACTACGAGGATAGCTATATCCGTAACGCTTGCGCCTCTTGCACGCATAGCAGTAAAGGCTTCGTGTCCGGGAGTGTCAAGGAAGGTGATGTCCTTGCCGCCTGCAAATACCTTATAAGCACCGATATGCTGGGTAATTCCGCCCGCTTCGCCGCTTGCAACGGAAGCGTTTCTTATCTTGTCAAGAAGCGAGGTCTTACCGTGGTCTACGTGTCCCATAACAACAACCACGGGAGGACGGGGCTGGAGGTTGTCGTCGGTATCCTCAACGTCCTCGAAAAGACGCTCTTCAATCGTAACAACGACTTCCTTTTCTACCTTAGCGCCAAGCTCCTCTGCAACAAGTGCCGCTGTATCAAAGTCGATAACCTGATTTATGGTGCACATTTCCCCAAGTCCCATAAGCTTCTTGATAACCTCTGTTGCAGTTACCTTTAACCTCTGTGCAAGCTCGGAAACCACGATTTCATCAGGAATCTGAACCTTAAGCTGCTGCTTTCTCGCTCTTTCAAGCTCAAGGCGCTTAAGCTTCTGTGCTTCGGTTTCCCTGTTGTTCTTGCCGAACTGTCCGCGCTTGTTCTGCTGGGACTTCTGGTTGATTTTCTGCTTCTTGGAGAAGCCCTCGTCCCTGTTTCCGCCCTTCTGGGAAGCAATAGTTTCGTAGCGCTCGTTGTACTTGTCAAGGTCAACATAGCTGCCTCTTGTGTCAACGTGCTTTGTAACAACCTCGCCTCTCTGAACAGCCTCGCCCTTTACCTTAGCCTTAGGCGGCTCGTTGGTCTTTACTGCGTTGATGTCAACCTTAATTTCGGGCTGCTTAGGCGTAATTTTTTCCCGTGCAGGCTGTCTGCTGTCGGGCTTCTGACCTCTGAAATCCCTGCGGTCGCCGTTTCTGTCGTTTCTGTCGCCGCCCTGACGGAAGCCGTTTCTGTCGCCTCTGTCGTTCCTGTCGCCTCTGTCGCCGCGGTCGTTTCTTCCGTTTGCAGGCTGCTGAGGTCTTCTGTCGTCGGGCTTTCTGTCGCCGAAGCTCTTAGGTCTGTCGGCGGGTCTTTCCTGTGCTGCGGGCTTCTTATCCTGTCTTACAGGCTTTTCCTCCTGCTTAACGGGCTTTTCAGCCTTTTCGGTCTTAACCTCGGCGGGCTTCTCCTGCTGCTTTGCAGGCTTTTCCTCCTGCTTTGCAGGTTTTTCTGCCTTTTCTGCCTTTTCGGGCTTTTCAGCCTTTGCTTCGGCAGGCTTTTCCTCCTGCTTTACAGGCTTTTCTTCCTTTTTCTTTTCCCCTGCGGCAAAGTAAGCGTCAAAGCTCTTTACCTGATTTTTCTGGGAAATATGCTCTAAAACGATATTCATTTCGCTTTCGGTAAGAGAAGCGGCAGGCTTCTTTTCTGTGCCTGTATGCGCCTTTACGATTTCGATAATATCGTTTGCGGTAAGGTTAAGGTCCTTAGCCGCGTCTTTTATCTTACATTTCTGTTCCTTTGGTGTCATTCGGTATCCCCCAATTTATTACTGTTTTTGATTAGTGACTTGTATAATCCCCTGTCGAGAACTGCGATAATCCCCGTGCGCTTTCCCATAACCCTTTCAAAATCGCTTAAGGTTTCGGTGCAGCGGCAAAGGGACACGCTGAATTTATTGCAGATAAAGCTTACTTCCTTTACGGTCTTTTCCGAAAGGTCAGCCGCAAGAATAACGCCGCATACCTTAGAGTCAGGCTTTTTTATCTCTGCGGCAACGGAGTCGAAGCCGAATACCAGCTTTCCCGCCTTCCTGCAAAGACCAAGCGTTCCAAGAATATTACTCATCCGCCGCCTCGGTTTCCTCTCTCAGCCTATCGTAGATTTCCTGAGAGATACTGCACTTAAGCGCTCTTTCAAGGCTTTTCTTCTTGATTGCCTTTTCGAGGCAGTCCCTGCTGCGGCATATATAGGCGCCTCTTCCGGACTTCTTTCCGGTAAAGTCAAGGGAGATTTCCCCCTCCTTGCTCCTTACTACTCTGAGCATTCCCTTTTTGCCCAGCATTTCATCGCAGCCAAGGCATTTTCTCAGCGGTATATTAGTTCCCATTACTTATCCTTTCGATTATCTTAAGGCAATACCGCATAATTATTGTCGTGCGATTGCGCAGTCAGATTTTTCGTCAGATTGTATAGAAATTTTGCAGACATACTATCGTATGTCAAGAAATTTCTGTGCAATATGGCGGAAAAGATGCAAGCAAGCGTGCGGCAAAGGCGGTAGCCGTTAATTGTGCGGTG
>JBJERK010000396.1:0-1728 GCA_051882255.1 Ruminiclostridium sp. | reverse complement strand
CTTGCGAAAGCAACTCTCTGCCGCTGTCCGCCGGAAAGCTGACTTGGATAACGCTTTTCAAGTCCTTCAAGCCCGATAAGCTTCATAAGCTCGAAAACCCGTTCCTTTATCTTCTCCCCAGACCATTTCTTGACCTTAAGACCGAAAGCAATATTGTCGTAAACCGTCATATAGCGGAAAAGAGCGTAATTCTGAAATACGAAGCCTATGCCCCGTTCGCTTGCGGGAATGTTGTTTACTACCCTTCCGTCTATGACAATTTCGCCGCTGTCGGGGTTTTCAAGTCCTGCTATCATACGGAGAATTGTGGTTTTTCCGCTGCCGCTTGGTCCTAAAAGTCCGATAAGTCTTCCCTTTTCAATACCGAAGCTTACATTGTCGGAGGCCTTGAAGCTGCCGAAGCTCTTATTTATATTTTTAAGTTCAACGTACATCTTCCGACTCCCTCTTTCCCGTATGCTCGATAACACTTCGGGCAATCAGTATTATTACCGCCATAATTACAAGTATTGAAGATACCGCAAAGGCGGGAACGTATTTGAATTCGTTGAAAAGTATTTCTACGTGCAGGGGCAGGGTGTTTGTCTTGCCTCTTAAATGTCCCGAAAGAACGGAAACTGCTCCGAACTCGCCCATTGCTCTTGCTGCGCAAAGCACAACGCCGTATAGAAACGCCCATTTTATATGGGGGAAAGTTACTTTTCTGAAAATCGTAAAGCCCTTTGCTCCCATAAGCGCCGCAGCCTCCTCCTCGTCAGTTCCCTGGGCTTCAAGAACAGGGATAAGCTCTCTTGAAATAAAGGGGAAGGTTACGAAAACCGTGGCGAGGATAATTCCGGGAACTGCGAAAACTATTTTTATGTCCAGCTCTTCAAGCAGAGGGTATATAGGGCTTTGTCTGCCGAAGGTAAGGACGAATATAAGTCCCGCTATAATCGGAGAAACCGTTACCGGCAGGTCGATAAGCGTACTTAAAAGCTTCTTTCCCCGAAAACGGAATTTTGTCAGCGCCCAGGCTGCAAAAAGACCGAAAACCGTATTTATTCCTACTGAAAAGAGGGTTGCTTCAAGGGTAAGGAGGATTGCCTTAACCGTGTATTCGTCCGCAACAGCCTTTATGTAGGTTTCAAAGCCCTGCTTAAGCGCCTCGGCGATTACGGTAATAAGCGGGAGCAGCAGCATTACTGCCACAAAAAGAAAGCTAATAGTAATAAGTATTATCCGTACTGCCTTTGAGCCTTTTGTTTCCTTGTGCATCTCAGCTTCCTCCCTTTATTATTTTGGCGCTTCTTATCTGGATAAGGTTTACTGCGAAAAGGATTATAAAGGAAGCCGCAAGCATTACAAGGGCTATGGCGGTGGCGCTGGAATAGTCGTATTCCTGTAACTCCGACATTATTATAAGGGGAGTTATTTCGGTTTCAAAGGGCTGGTTTCCCGCTATAAAAACCACGCTTCCGTATTCGCCGAGGCACCTTCCGAAGGCAAGACCGAAGCCTGTAAAAACAGCAGGTCTTATCTCGGGGAAGATAACCTTAAAGAAGGTTCTTATTCTGCCTGCGCCAAGTACCGCCGCAGCCTCCTCGTAGGAATAGTCAAGCTTTTCAAGAACGGGCTGGACTGCCCTTACAACAAAGGGAATACCGATAAATACCATGGCAACCGTAATTCCTATCCTTGTGTAGGCGATTTTTATGCCGAACTGTGCAAAAAAGCTTCCGATAAGTC
>JBJERK010000395.1:0-1733 GCA_051882255.1 Ruminiclostridium sp. | reverse complement strand
ACAATGATAAGATCAACAGCATTTTCATCATTCTGAATCTCGCCGAAGCCGCTGATACCATAGGAAATGTTTACAGTTTCACCGTTCTGCGAAATTGCAGAAGTATCTGCAGAATATGTCACCTTAATTCCGTTTCCGCTCTGTGAATCGCCAAATACCTTTTCTTCGGGGATTCTTTCAGCGGCTGCGCTTTCCGAAAGAATAATCTGATCGGGCACAGCAAGGCTTACTCCGTTAAGTGTTCCCTCGGAAAAATCCTCGCTTGCAGTATATGTTTTGGTAATTCCTCTTTGATTAACTTCTCCTATAAGGTCAAGGTCACTTTCACTGCCCTTAATATTGAAAATACTGCCGCTGAAATTTACTGTATCGCCCCATATGCGTCCGTTTACAGTTGTTTCATTTGCGTTAAATGAAACCTTGCCATTGGGAGCATACATTATTCCGTTTATATTGATATTTGTTCCGTTTACAGTAATATTTCCGTTTCGGGAATACAGTACAAGCCTGCCTGTGGTATTGAGATTATTTACGTTATATGTAATATCCCGATCTGCAATAATATAGCAGTCGCCCTCGAAATTTGTTCCGCTTATGGTTACATCTCCGGACACCATAATGCTGCCGTTAATAATGTTCGTGTCCTGAATAAATGAAGGGCTTTCTGAATAATATGTACAGTCTCCTGCCTTGGAAAGAATCTCTTCTTCAAGCTCGGGCATTGCTATTGCTTCTATATTTTCATTTCTTTCGGGTATATTTACTTTCCAGCCGTTTGCAGTTACAGTTCCCGCTGCATCTGCTTTTCCGTCAAGATAAAATTCAGAAAGATTGCATACAAAATTTCTTCCCGAATATATTCCGCCCTTAAAGTCACTTTTCCAGCCATTAAGAGTAAGGTCCTCATTTTGACTTGCGGAAAATACGGTGTATTCGTATATTTTTTCACTGCGCTGTATTGCAGGAACATAAAGCATTCTTGATACTTTTTTGGTATATCCGTCAGCTGCAGTAAGCACTACATTATATGTATAGGTTTTTGCTGTTGATACAGGCTGAACCTTTACCTTCCAGTCTGCCTGCTGAAGCTTACCTGCTGCCATTGTTCCTATATACTGTACCTCTTCCGAACCGTCAGCAAGCTTCAATCCTTCCGGCAGTTCTATTCTGACAGATACATCTTCTGCGGTATTACCGCTTACATTCTGAACATACGCTTTAACATCTACAGGATCGGGAATATACTTTCCGCCGGCAGCAGATATGGTACTGTCGGAATAAACGCTGAGCGCAAGAGGAAGAGAAAGATCCTCCGAAAAATCGCTCAATCCGTAATATGTAACATACTCCCTCGATTCACCGGGAGCCAGCGGCTTTTCGTCCCAGATCACAGATACAGCGCTGTCTCCGTTACTGTACTCTGGTCTCACTGTATAACCCCAATATGTATTACGAACTCTCGACCAACTTGTAAACTGTACTTTATCCGGCTTAACTCCTGTCGACCCAAAAAAACGTCCCTGTGCAATAACAGTAGGATTTGTAAGATTGTCAAACGCCTGCCAGAACTGAGGAATATTATCTCCCGAAAATTCCGTTTCGGTAGTGATACTTCCATACTGCGGTACTCTAAATGGAGCAGCATCATTACTGCCAAGCATTGTATCCATCATAATACGAAGTCCTGCCTCCTGAGTTGCCTCCGTATTATTTTTTACGGTATATTTAATTTC
>JBJERK010000394.1:0-6546 GCA_051882255.1 Ruminiclostridium sp. | reverse complement strand
GTGGAATAATAGTGGTGCGCCGCTTTGCGGCGTTATTTTTAAAATAACCGCGAAGCGGCACAATAATTATTCATTATTCATTATTCACTATTCAATATTCACTATTCAATATTTTCTTCTTCCTCTTCCTCCGGCTCGTACTTCTCAATCCTGTACCTTGAATCTATTCCAAGGTACTCCTCCAGCGTAAGCCCGCTTAAATATACCTTTTCTGCAAGCTCCTTACCTAAATAGCGGATATGCCATGGCTCGTACATATAGCCTGTAATACTCTCCGACTCAAAGGAGGGATAGCGCAGGATAAAGCCGAATTTCCAGCAGTTCTCCGCAAGCCATATACCCTCGGGAGTTTCGGCAAAATCAAAATATATTGAGTTTACGTCTATGGCAAGCCCCAGCTGGTGCTCGGAGTAGCCCGGACGGGCGGAAATCCTGTCCGCCTCCTCGCCGTATTCCTCAACCCAGCCCTCGTATACCTTTTTCTGCTCTTCAAAGGAGCGAAAGCCGGACTGGAAAACGATATTGAGGTCCTTAAGGGCAGCCGCTTCCTTCAGCTCCATAAATGCGTCCATAGCCTCGGGCAGCAGTCCGCCGGGGTAGTAGTCGGGGGGCGCAGGATAGGTCTTATTTACAATCGGTATTCCGTTTACCTCCGGGATAAAGTCAACCTCCGAGGGGGCGTTTACAAGGTGAACGGTAAGGGAGCTTGTAAGACCGCTTGAAATATCGGTTATTTTTAGGGTAATTTCCCCTTTTTCAACCGCCGTAAGCTTTCCATTTTCAAACTCTCCGCCGCTTCCATCCGCCTGCCACAGAATATTCGCCCTGTCAGCGTTCTTATGGGAAATTTCGTAGCTGTAGTCGAAGCTTTCCCCGACGTAAATCATGTTAGGACCGAGGATTTCTATTGTATTTTTATATACGGGTGCAGTAGCTGCTGCTTCCGTAATTTCGGGCTGTTTTTCGGGGGCAGTAGTTGTTTCTGCGGGAATTTCTGCGTTTGCCGCCGTCTTTGGCTGGGTGCGGGAGGTGGTGGAAATTGCGGGGGCAAAGGTAACAACCGCAGGTTTCTCTGCACTGCAGCCCGACAGCACCGCAGCCGCAAGCAGAGCAGTAATGCACCTAAAAGCTTTTTTATTCATATTTTCGGGAAATACCTCCCCTTTCGTCTATTTCAATACCGTATTTTTCCGAAAGCTCAGCTACCCGCCCGATAATTGCGGCGCCGGTTCCGCCTTCTTCGTTAAGGAGTACCGCCTTGCAGTAGGAAATCGCCACAGGGTTCATTTTCCCGCTTTCAAAGCCGTTCTTGCTTATCTCAACGGTAAAAACCGCCGTTTCTCCTGCCTCGTCGTTCATTTTGTAGAACAGGAAGTTGCCGAGGCTGTAGAAAATAACGCTGTCATTGTAGCTTTCTATGGGTTCGAGGACGTGGGGGTGATGGCCGAGGATAATATCTGCGCCGCTGTCGCAAAGGCTGTGGGCGAAGGCCTGCTGCTCCTCGGTAACCTCGTTGTAGTACTCAACGCCCCAATGCACCGAAACGAAAAGAACGTCGCAAAGCTTATCATATTCGGCGATTTTTTCAAGATACGCCCCGCTGTTATCGCTGTCAACGCAGGCAATCCCCGCCCTGTCTTCCTCGGCGTACCAGGTAGGATTCATATTTATCATATTGCAGGCGGTAAAGCCTACGGTTATGCCGTTAAGGTCGAAAAGCTCCAGCCTTTCAGCTTCCCTTTTGTCCCGTCCTGCCCCGACATACCTAAGCCCCGCGTTTTCAAGGCTTACAAAGGTATCGTCCAGGGCTTCCATTCCGAAATCCCGCACATGATTATTGGCGGCGGAAACAATATCAATCCCCGCAAGGGTAAAGACATTCAGGGAATCGGGGCTTGTACGGAAGCCGTAGCCCTCCTTCTTCTCCGACTCGCCCCGCTCGCTTACGCAGGTTTCAAGGTTGGCAAAGCTTAAGTCCGCCGACTGAAATATTCCTGCCACGTCTTCAAAGGGGTATTCGGGGTAGCGGGCGGCGGTTGCTTCGGCGAAAACGTCGGACTGGGTAACGTCGCCCACGAAGGAGATTGTTGCCCTTGCGTTTTCCTTTTCGGGCAGTTCTTCTTCTGCCGGGCTTTCTGCGCTTGCCTCGGTCTGCTCTTCCGTTTTCGGAGCAGCCATAGCAGGAACAGCGGTTGCCCGTGTGGTTATGGCAACGCCCTGTTCTTCGGGTATATCTGTCCTGTCGGATATGTCCGTACAGGAGCATAAAAGGAGAGCCGCCGCCGCAAAAAGAGCGGCAGCTCTTATGTACTTCTTCATAAACTTATCATTCCCCGCCGATATACGGCAAATTCTACTATTATTTACAGCCGTACCCGATAGCGCAGATACGGCTGTACAATCAATAATAGCATAATTAATCTTTTATGTCAATCAGCAAAAGCCGCCGCTTGAAAAAATTCAGCCTTTATGCTATATTATTCATAGGTCGTCTGCATCCTGCACGGGTCTTTCGCCGTAATCCTCGGGAACTCCCGTGTAGGAGCCGTTGGGGTCGGTAGCAAGGCTTTTCATCGAGATAATCTCACGGGACTTCTTCATAACCTCGTCCTGCTTTTTTTCCATAAATTTCCCTCCCTTCTGCGACTGCATCAAAACATTCCGCAAAATTATTTTACGCTTTAGAAACAATATAAAACCTGAATTTGCGAGGCAATTATGTCAAGAATAACCAATATGGAAATTTTTTCAAAAACAGCACTTGAATTAGCGCCGCTTCTCTTAGGGAAGCTGCTCTGCACCAATATCGGCGGCGAAATTAAAAAGCTCCGGATAACCGAAACTGAGTGCTATATGGGGACGGGCGACCTTGCCTGTCATGCCAGCAAGGGGAAAACCGACCGCACCGCCGTTATGTTCGGCAGAGGCGGGGTCGCCTACGTTTACCTTGTGTACGGTATGCACAATATGTTCAACGTGGTGTGCGGCGAGGAGGGAAGCCCGGAGGCGGTGCTGATACGCTGCTGCGAGGGGTACAGCGGACCTGCAAAGCTTACAAAATATCTTGGAATTACCCGTGAGCAGAATAAGGCAGACCTTATTATCTCGGAGCAGGTGTGGCTGGAAGACGACGGGGAAGCCTGCTCCTACGAAACAAAGCCGAGAGTAGGGGTTGACTATGCGGGGGAGTACTGGAGCAGCATTCCCTGGCGGTTTGTACGGGTGAAGCCCTGATTTACTGCCATAAAGCCCTATTTTTACAAAAAAGCTTGCAAAATTACACATAATATAGTATAATAAAGAATGATTTTACTTTCCGAAAGGAGAAAGCTATGCTTCGTGCTTTAATGCGTTCGGGCGGCGACGTCGCTACAATCGCAATTACCATATTTTCCTACGCAATAATACTTCTTATAGTTTTTCCGATACATGAATGCTCCCACGCCTTAATGGCAAAGGGTCTGGGAGATGATACTGCGGAAAGTCAGGGAAGAATTACTCTGAACCCGCTTGCACACCTTGACCTTATCGGTACAATCGGTATTCTTCTCTTTGGCGTCGGCTGGGCAAAGCCGGTACCAGTTTCTCCCAACAGGGCAAGAAAAACCTCAGCAAGAACCGCTATGGCGCTTACTGCGGCGGCAGGACCTTTAGCGAACGTTGTTCTTTCCCTTATCGCTATGATAATCGGAAAGCTTATAATAGTTTTCGGCGGCGCCACAACCGTTTCCGGCTACCTTGTTATGGCTATGTATATGATAGTGGATATTAGCCTTTATAACGGGGTTTTCAACCTGCTTCCCATACCGCCCTTTGACGGCTCAAGGATTTTTCTCGCCTTTCTTCCGCCGAAATACTACTTCGGAATTATGAAATACGAGCGGGTTATAATGGTAGTTATTCTTATGCTTCTTTATACAGGTATTCTTTCTCTCCCCTTTAGCTTCCTGTCAGACCTTATATACAGCGGACTTGACTTTATAACGGGATTTATCTGCTGATATGGAAGAGCTTAGCTTTAAACTTGAAATCTTCGAGGGTCCCCTTGACCTTATGCTGAGCCTTATTGCAAAGCATAAGCTGAACATACGGGACATTGAAATATCCATACTTTTAGAGCAGTTTTTGCTCTACCTTGATAAGATGCAGGAAGCGGATATCGAGGTTGCAGGCGAGTTTGTGGAAATGGCGGCAAGGCTTATCTATATAAAGACCGCCGAGCTTCTCCCGAAGCACGAGGTTGAGGAGCTTAAAAAGGAGCTTACCGGAAGGCTTATTGAATACGCCGTGTGCAAGGCTGCTGCCGAGCGGCTGAGGCGGCACTACGTTGGTGACAGCGTTTTCGTAAGAGAGCCGCTGGAGCTGCCCGTAGACAATACCTACCGCAATACTCACGATAAATTTGAGCTGCTTGAAAGCTACTCGGCGGTAAGCACAAGAAGCGAGAAGCTTAAAAACGACGCAAAGCAGGTACTTAAGCCCATAGTTGCCCAGACTTATGTAAGCGTATTCACAAAGGTTATGTTTGTTCTTCGAAGGCTTAAAAACGGAGACCGGATTGAGGTCAATTCCCTCTACCGCGGGCAGAAGCGCTCGGAGCAGGTTGCGGTATTCCTTGCGCTTTTAGAGCTTTCAAAGCACGGCAGGGTTATGTTTTCCGAGGACGGGGACTATATTACAATACAAAAAAGGACGGAACGGGTAAATGAAGCTGACTGAAGGAATAGCGGCGATTGAGGCGATAATGTTCGCCTACGGAGAGCCGATTACAATTGAAAAGCTTTCCGAGGCAAGCGGAATTGACCGTGAAACCGCTGTAAAGCTTATAGACCAGCTTGAGCGCCGCTATAACGTGCAGGAAAGCGGGCTTCGCATACTTCGTATAAACGACGGCTTCCAGATTGCCGCAAGGACAGAGTATGCTGAAAATATAAAGGCTGCCCTTGAAACAAGAAAGCAGCAGCCCTTGTCACAGGCGGCTATGGAAACCCTTTCAATCGTCGCCTACAATCAGCCTGTTACAAAGGCTTTTGTTGAGCAGGTACGAGGAATTGACAGCAGCAGCGTTGTAAATACGCTTGTGGAGCGAAATCTGCTTGAAGAAGCAGGACGGCTTGACCTGCCGGGACGACCGGTAGCCTACAGGACAACGGATAACTTCCTGCGCTGCTTCGGGCTTAGCCGAATCGAGGAGCTGCCGCCCCTGCCTAATCAGGAGGGACAGCTTGACTTTGATGAGCTGGCGGAAATGGAGCTTGAAAAAGAGAAAGGAACGGTATGACAGGCTGGATAATATTCGGCTCGGTTGTTCTGCTTTTAGTTCTTATCTTTACCCGACCGGTTAAGGTTACTGCGATATACGACGCAAACCCCGAAATAACGGTAAAAATCCTCTGTTTTACGATTTTTCGCATACCTGCCCCGCCAAAAAGAAAGAAAAAGCCGAAAAAGCAGAAGAAAAAGAAGCGGACAAAGCAGGAAAAGCAGGCTGTAACAGCGCAGAGCGAAGAAACAAAGGCTTCGGGGCAGGAACAAGAAGCCGTGGGAGAGCAGACTGCACCAAAAGCGGCGGAAAAAGGCGAAAGAGCGGGGGAAGCAAAGACTGCACAAAAAGCACAAAAAGCGCAGAAGCCCCAAAAGGCTAAGCTTTCAATGCCTGAATTCGACCTTGAAATGATTGTTGACTACGTTAAAAGCGCTTCGCCGCCGGTAAAGCGGCTGTTCAAGAAGATAAAGTTCCGCAATCTTTATATTGACTGGGTTGTGGGCAGCGACGACGCAGCAAAGACCGCTATCAAGTACGGCGCAGGCTGTGCGGCAATTTATCCGCTTATGGAGTGGCTTACAACATATTTTGACGTTGTCCCGAAGGAAGTCAATATCGAGGCGGATTTTTCCGCAGAAAAGGACGATATTTTTGCTTACTGCAACATATCCTTAAGGATTTCAACAGCCCTTGGCTGCGGCTTATGGCTGCTTTTCAGAATGGCGAAAACATATTTAAAATATAACAGCAAAAACAGCAAAAACAATATAAGAAAGCCCGCAGGGGCGAAAGGAAGGTAAATATGGCACAGCATTTAGAAGGACTTATGAGCACCTCAATGGAGAAAATCCGTGAGCTTGTTGACGTTAACACAATCATCGGCGACCCCGTAACCTCCCCCGACGGAACAGTTATTATCCCTGTTTCAAAGGTTTCCTTCGGCTTCGTTTCAGGCGGCTCGGATATTCCTGCCAAGGTTGAAAAAGAGGTTTTTGCAGGCGGCGCAGGCGCAGGAATTACGATAAAGCCACAGGCTTTTATCGTTATCGAGCGTGAGGGCAACGTTAAAATGCTGGAGCTTGGCGCTAAGTCAAGCCCCATTGACGGAATTGTTGAAAACGCACCCGAATTTCTGAATAAAGTAAAGGAAATCTTTGGTAAAAAGAAAAACGAAGAAGCAGAAGAAGCTGAAAAAGCAGAATAATAAGAACTGAATCCGGTACGCACAAGCTGTAAATATTTTGTATTGCACCTGCATAAACTATATGCGAGGTGAAATC
>JBJERK010000393.1:0-6551 GCA_051882255.1 Ruminiclostridium sp. | reverse complement strand
CCTGGGGCGGGGTTTCTATAACGCTCATATCCCTTATTCCCGACATAGCCATATTAAGGGTTCGGGGGATAGGTGTTGCAGAAAGGGTAAGTATATCTACTCCTGCAAAATTCTCCTTGAATTTATCCTTGTGTGCAACTCCGAAGCGCTGCTCCTCGTCAATTATAACAAGCCCCAGCGCCTTGAAGCCAACGTCCTCCTGCACAAGTCGGTGTGTTCCCACAACAATATCAACCGAGCCTTTTTTAAGCCTTTCGATTGTATCCTTTATCTCCTTCTGAGTGCGGAAGCGGGACAGCAGCTCAACCGTAACTCCGAAGCCGTCCATTCTTTTTATTACAGTCTGATAGTGCTGCCAGGCAAGAACAGTTGTGGGGCAGAGAAGAGCGCACTGCTTTCCGCTCATAACGCACTTGAAGGCTGCCCGAAGGGCAACCTCGGTCTTGCCGAAGCCAACGTCCCCGCAGAGCAGCCGCTCCATAGGTCGGTCGCTTTCCATATCCTGCTTTATCTCCGCAATACAGCGAAGCTGGTCGTCGGTTTCAACGTAACTGAAATGGTTTTCAAACTCGTTTTGCTCCGGTCCGTCAGGGTCGAAGGCATAGCCCTTTGCCCGCATACGCTTTGCGTAAAGGTCGATAAGCTCCTGCGCCATTTCCTTAGCAGCAGCCTTTGCCCTCGCCTTGGTCTTCTGCCACTGGTCGGAGTTCATTTTTGAGAGCTTTACCGTGCCCACGTCGCCTGTGCCGATATATCTTGAAATAAGGTCAAGCTGGGTTACGGGAACGTAAAGTACGTCCGTACCCGCATACCTGATCTTAATATAATCCTTGCTGATTTTATCCTGTGTAAGCTTCTGTACTCCCTCGAAAACGCCTATACCGTAGGTGTTATGAACTACAAGGTCGCCTATTGCAATATCGTTAAGGGAGTTTATAATCTCCGCCTTTTTCCGCTTTGGCTTTTCCCTTGTCTGAACGGTTACGGCGGTATGAGAAATTGCGGCGATTTTCGCCTCGGGGTAGTTGTAGCCGGAAGTAAGAACTCCCGGGACAACGTATATTCTTTTTGCATAAAGCTTTTTCGGCGACACGGAGAAATCCGCCGCCAAGCCGTCGCTGCGCAGGTCCTCGGCAAGCACCTTAGCCGCCTTTTCTGTTCCTGCCATAACGATAATACTGTAATTATTACTGAGATAAGAGGTAAGCTCCTCTTTCAGGTAGCGGTATTCGCCGCTCCAGGGGGCAACCTGCCCTGCGGAAACGCTCATAAGCTGTGAAAGCTTAATATCTCCGCCACGCATGAAGTTATCGAAATACGCCAGCGTCCTTTTATCCACCTCAGCGGTATATTCCGCACGGGTAAGCATATAGCGGTCAAGCCCCTTGCAGAGAATACCCTCCTCAAAGAGCAGCTTTATATCCTCGGAATACTGGGCGAAGGCGTTTTTATAGCTTTCGGTGCAGGCGGAATGTTCGCAGAGAATAACTCCCTTTCCGTAGTCGAAAAGGGTTTCCTCCGTTTCATAGCAAAGGGGAAGATAGCGGTCAAGATTGCTGTCGGAAATGCCGCTTTCCGCCTTGTCTATTGCCGCCGAAACAAGCACCTTTACCGAAGCGGCGTTCTTTCCCTTTATTTTAGGCAGGAAAGCGCTTAAGCGCTCTGAAAGCTGTGCATTGTTCTTAAAAAGGATTTCAAGGGCGGGAGCAACGGAAATCTGCTTTATTGTATCAATTCTGCGCTGGGTTTCAATATCAAAGGTTGAAATGCTGTCAACGTCATCGCCCCAAAGCTCAATTCTTACCGGTGCGGGGAAGTTTACGGGGAAAATATCAAGAATAGCGCCCCTTAAGGAGAACTGTGAAACGCCCTCGATCTGGTCGCAGCGGGTATAGCCTGTATCAATAAGTGCGCTTGTAAGCGAAGTCAGGGAAAGGCTGTCTCCGGGCTTTATGGTGATAGTGCGCTTTTCAAGTATTTCCCGAGGAATTGTTATCTGTGAAGCCGCCTCGGGGGTGGCGCAGACGATTTTACAGCCGCCGTTTACCATTCTTGAAAGTACGCCTATGCGCTTATGCTCGTATTCTCTTGAAACTGCGTCAACATCGCCTAATATAAGATCCTTTGCAGGATATATAAAGGCGTCCTCGTTTCCCGTCATTGTGTTTATATCCGCACAAAGCCTTGCACACTCGCCCTCGGTATCGCACAGTACGATTATGGGAAGCGGGTAGTCCTGCTCCATAGAAAGAGCGGCTAAAAAGTGAGCCTTGTGGATATGGGAAAGTCCCGTAAGCATAAGGGGCATTCCGCCGGTATGGGAAGCGACAGCCCGATATTCGGGAAGCTGTCTTGCCGTATTTAAAAAGTATTCCATTGAGTTCCGTCCTGAAAACGGCTTTTTCCCCACGTTTTAAAAACGTGGGGTTGAGCCTATAAATTAAATTGCTTTTTGGTGATTACTGTACTACGGTTTTCTTGCCGATTTTGATTATGGAAACTATTGCGGGGTTAAGAACAAGGTTTATACCAAGCTCGATAAGGAAATTAAGCCCTACAAGTCCGATAAACATATATGCAACAACGTCCATGTCTCCTGCCCATACCTTAAGGGTATCAAGGAAGAAGGCACAGCAGCCTAAGAGGAACACTCCCGTATTAACAACAGGCGCTGTTACAGCGGCGGCAATAACAGCCGCTATCTGATTCTTTTTGCAGAAGGCGCGGTATACAAGTCCTGCACAAAGACCGGAAAGAGCGCCCTTTAAAAGAACGGTGATTATTGTTCCGGGCACGCTTATTGCAAGAAAAGCGTTTGCGTCCCCTGTTAAAAGCACCGCAACTCCGAAAGCAAAGCCCAGCCATGCTCCCGCCCACTTACCGTACAGCGCCGCTCCGACTACTATCGGTACAAGTGTGAGTGTAATGCTGAAGGCTGAAAATCTCAGCCACATTGAGATGAACTGCAGTACAATGACTATTGCCGTAAGCAGTCCGATTCCCACAATCGTACTTGTGGAAATGCCTGGTTTTCTGTTTTCCATTTTTGTTTTCCTTTCTGACTCCCCGTAAGGGTGAATCGACGGGTAATATATATTAAGGCTTTTCGCCTTTACCCCTTGTTTTTTCTGTATATCGCAAGAAGTCCTTTTAAGAGCAGCTCATTGTCTATTATAAGCTTTCTTTTGCAGTAGGGCGCAACGCTTGCAGCAAAGCCGCCGGTAGCAACAATTGTAGCCGTACTTCCCATTTCCGCCTCAAAGCGTTCTATAAGTCCGTCCAGCATACACGCCATTCCGAGAATTGTTCCCGAGCGCATACAGTCAACCGTATTTGTGCCGATAGCCTTATCTACCTTAGCGGCGCTTATAAGGGGCAGGGCTGCGGTGTTGTCCGAAAGGGCGTCAAGCCCCATTTTTAAGCCTACCGCAATTGCTCCTCCGAGAAAATCTCCCTTTTCGTTAACTGCAAGTATTTTGCTTGCTGTTCCTAAATCAATTATAATACAGGGCAGGGGATAATATGCCTTTGCTGCAACTCCTGCACAGCAAAGGTCTGCGCCAAGGGTTGCGGGGTCGTCTATTCTTATATTTAGTCCGGTTTTTACTCCCGGTCCTACCACAAGAGCTTCCACCGAAAACAGCTTCCTAACGGCGGAGCAGAGTTGCTCCGTAACAGGCGGCACTACCGAGGAAATTATTGCTCCGTCGATTTCCTCCGCCTTTACGCCGTTGAGCTGTAATGCACTCATAAGGAGAAAAACGTACTCGTCCGCCATTCTCGAAGGGTTTGTTTCAGCCCTTGTTTCAAATTTAAGTGTATCGCCGTCGAAAACGCCTGTTACCGTGTTGGTATTTCCAACGTCAAAGGTTATTATCATAGCTTATTCCTCCGATTTATCCACTTCTTCTACCTTTATCTCCTCGCCGTCAACCACTATCTTTCCGTTTTTCTTAAAGTAGAAGAATCTGAGATATATAGCAATCATGCCTGCAAAAAGAGCAATTCCCGCTATTGTTATATAGACTGCAACAGGGTAGCCCGCAGTTGTAAACTTCATTTCAATCGTGTGCTTGCCCGCCGCAAGAGGTACTGCAATAAGAGCGTCAAGCACCTCGGTATAGTCGGTCTTTACTCCGTCAACCCATATCTCCCAGCCCTTTTCAACCGGAATTGTGGTCATAAGCAGCTTATCCTCCGCCGCCTCTGCGTTGATTACAAGGTGGGTAGGAGATACCCGCTCAACAGTTGTTGCGCTGTTTTCGGATTTGAGTATTCCTAAATCCCGTTCTATTGCCTCGTTGTTGCAGTAGACAAACTGGGCTTCTCTGAAATAAAGGTCGCTTTTCGTAAGGGTAAGTCCGATTGTAACCGACTCGCCCTGCTCAAAATCCCCTATCTTCATAATGCAGTTGTTGTCACCCTCGAAATAAGTGCCGAGGAAAACTGAACGGTTCAGCCATACGTTTACCGTTCTCTCGTACCTTGAGGGCAGGTACATATAAAGTGCGGAGGTTTCGGGCATTGTAAGGGTATATACAAGCTCGGCGTTCTTGCCCTCCTGCACAACCTTGAAGCTGTGGTGTCCGTCGGTGGTTTTGCCCTGTGTTACGTTGGTCTTTTCAAGCTCCACATCGTCGATTATGCGGGTAAAATATTCCTCGGTTTCATCAGCACCTATCATAACCGAAAGCAGCTCGTTCTGATTTGCCAAAGGCTCGGTAGCGGAAAACTCTATATCCATAACGTCCTTGTCCACAAGATAGGCGGGAGGCAGAGCATAAGGGTTTTCAGTAACGGTTATATCCTCCACGGACTCTATATCGGAAGTGCTGTTGGTTTCGGTAGAAAGCTCGTATTTTACGCCGAAAAGGCTCTTTGTGATTTCGGTTGCTCCCGAATACCTTGTGTAGTGACTTCTTGCGGAGAAGCCCAGACGTCCCAAAAGCTCAATGGGCTTTGAATTAAGGGTGCTGGAGCTGTGGGAAAGACCGTACATATTGCAGGCAAGAGGGTCGTTTACCGTCCTGAAATAGGTCTTTTCAATGCGGTAGAAGCCGTCGTCCTTCGCCTTTATGTCGTTTACGACCTGTCTTGTAGGCTGTATAACGTCAACGTAGGAGGCACGGGTTGAGTAAACAATATCCTGATGCTGGCGGAAAAGCTGGTCAATAGTATTATAGAAACATTCCACCGCAAGTATTGAGCAGAGCAGTATGCAGGCGGATTTTCTGTTAAGCTTTGCCTTTGTCCTTGTTACCGCCGCAGTCACAAGAAACAGCACGAATATTGCGGGCAGAATTACCGTAAGCCCGTCCATGGTGTCACGGCTTATGTCGTCAAGATAGTTGTCCGCCTTTTCAAGAAGAAGCAGTACAGCAAACCACGCAAGAGCAACGCCGCCTATCTGCCTGCCGCTTATGGACTTTATTCCGTCAAATGCCTTTGCAGCAAAGGCAAGCATAAGAAAGGACAGCATAAAGCTGTAACGCTGGGGAAGCCAGTTGGGAAGCTGTCCGCCGTGCCAGAGCATATCCACCTGACAGATATACATTGATACTACGAGAACGGACATAATCGCCGCAGCAGCAACCTTGTCCCGCCCTCTTATCTTCTTTGAGAAGAAGTAGAAGGGCAGCATAAGAAGAACTATTGTTCCGCAGTACAGGAAGGGAAGTCCCGACATACGGACTGTATCATAAGTACCGGGGAAAAGCTTATCTAAAAGCTCTATAAGGTCAAAGTTGGTGTAAACCGAGCTGTAATCCGGGTCGGAGAAGGTAAATTTTCCGTAGGAAAGGGAATGATATACCGGAAGCAGCATAAATGCCGAAATCATTACCGATACTATCGCCACCGCCGTGAACAGCAGACCTCTGCCGATAAAAAGCCTTGCAAGACCCTTCTTATGGGAGGCAACGGCGTAGTACAGGAAGTAGATTGCGGAGAAAATGCCTATCATATAACCGATATAGAAGCAGGTTACAAAGGCATACACAAGGGAGATTGTAAGCATTATGAACTTTCCCTCGTCCATAAGCTTTTCTATTCCGTAAACAACTATGGGCAGTATCATTACCCCGTCCAGCCACATAGGATTCATGGTCTGCTCGATTGAGTAGGCGGAAAGGGCATAGAATACCGAGAAAATAATGGTTGTAAGGCGGTTAAAGCCCTTTCCCCGGCTTAAGTAAACCGACATGCAAAGACCGATAGCACCGATTTTTACCACCATCATGGTAAAAAGTCCCTCGGTTATCATTTCCCGCGGAAACGCCCATACAAGCAGGTTGAAGGGGCTTGCAAGATAGTAGCCCACAATTCCCATAAACTCGCCGGAAAGGTTCCTGCTCCAGGAGTAGAAGATACTTTCCTTGCCTGCAAATACGTCGTACATATAGTCGTAGTAGTAGACGTACTGACCGTTAAGGTCAAGGCAGAGTACCGACTTCCCGTCGATAGGATTTACTCCGAACACAAGGTACGAAATTATCATTATAAGACAGGGCGCAAGAAAGGAAACCCATATCTGCCAGTCGTTAACGAAAAAC
>JBJERK010000392.1:0-1739 GCA_051882255.1 Ruminiclostridium sp. | reverse complement strand
CGACAGGGCGGAAAATATCCGTCAGGAGGCATACGAGGCTACGGGAAAGCAGTGGTTTCTTGATATTGAGATTGAGGCGGGCACTTCCGCCGCTGAAAAGGAGAGCAGACCTGCGGCGGAAACCACAACAGGCTTTGCTGTTACCTCCCCCGGAATCGAAATCGAAACAACTGCGCCGGACAGCACGACTGCAACAATAAGAACAACTTCCACAAAGAGGACCGTAACCCAGCGCAGCACCTCGCCTGCACTTACAAAGCCGGAGAGCGACGTTACCGAGGAAACAAGCACCGCTGTTACAACAGTGCCGCCCGTTACTACGGCTGCACCTATAGCACAGGGAGGAAACAGCGTTTTAATCGGCGGAAAATACTACAGCACCTCTCTTACGGAGCTTGACCTCAGCGGAAAGGGACTTAAAAACGAGGATATAAAGAACCTGAGCAAGATGACAAACCTTACAAAGCTTATCCTTTCCGATAACTCGATAAGCGATATAAGCCCCTTAAGCGGTCTTACAAAGCTTAAGCGCCTTAACCTGAGCTACAACAATATTAAAAAGCTAAGCCCCCTTAAAAACCTCACAAACCTGACCTACCTGTCCCTGCACAATAATAACGTTTACGATATAAGCGATTTAAGCGGGCTTACAAAGCTTACCACCCTTGATATGTGCTACAACAACATAAGCGATTTAACCCCGATTAAGAAGCTTAAGAGCCTTACTAAGCTTTACGCTATGAAGAATGACCTTCTTGAAATAGGTGCAGTAGGCAGTCTTACGAACCTTGAGACCCTTTACCTCGACCATAACGAAATCTACGAAATTGACGCAATCAGCAGGCTGAAAAAGCTTAAGTCCCTTGGAATTACGGGAAATCCCCTGACCGATATAGGGGCGCTGTACAATCTGGACAAGCTCAGGAATATCCGTATCTCGACAAGCGAGGATGTAACCCGTGCGGATATAGAGGAGCTTGGCGACGAGCTTAATATTACCTTCTACGACACAAACGACATAGCAACAACCCATTCCGACTGATATTGACCCTTAAGGCAATACCGCCGGAATTTACCCCGAAAGGAAGCCGAAATGAAAAAAAGAATCCCTCTTTTTATTGCATTAGCCATAACCGCCGCCCTTGCCATAGCCGCCGCAGCTATCGTCATAATATCCACCGCCAACACCGCCAGCGCCCCCGCCGCCATGCTTTCTGCGGCGGAACGCTATCTGCGCGACCTTGACTATGAGCAGGCAATTATCGAGTTTCAGCGCATAATCGAAATAGACCCGAATAACGCCGAGGCTTACGAGGGACTGATTGAGGCTTACGAGGCTTTGGGCGAGCAGGATAAGGCGGAGGAGATACGGAAGGAAGCTTATGAGGTTACGGGGAAAAGAAGGTTCAAGGGAGGTGCGAATACGGCGGAGAGGACTACCACTGCGGCGGAGACGAGTACTGCGGCGGAGAGGACGACGGCAGCCGAAACCACAACTTCTCCCGAAACAACAGAGAATATCCCCGAAACGGTTATGATAGGCGGTGTGGAATACAGTACAGAGCTTACGGAGCTGGATTTAAGCAGTAAGGGATTGACTGATGATGATATAAAGAATCTGAAGTATATGACAAGACTTACATATCTTGATTTGAAAGATAATCAAATCAGCAATTTAAGTCCGTTGAGCGGGCTGACAAGGCTGACTTATCTCAGAATGGATTCAAACCAAATCAGAT
>JBJERK010000391.1:0-6578 GCA_051882255.1 Ruminiclostridium sp. | reverse complement strand
TCTCTCAAATTCTCTCAAAACTCTCGCAGAATCTGAAAAACAAAAAAGAGGGCTTAAAGCCCTCTTTTTTATGTAAATATCGTGATTACTTTAAGAAAGGAAGACCGCGGATAATTGCAGGCTCCTTTGCTTTTCCGGAGCAAATCTGGAAGAAGCAGATAATTCTGATAACTGAGCAGATAAGTGAGCATACGCCAAAGAAAAGCCAGCCTAAGAAGGGAACAATAAGAGTAAACCATAAGAGAGCCTCAACAACTGTAATCTTAAGGCAAGATTTTACATGGAACTTAACATAGGGAGAATCGGTGGATAAAAGGCAGGCGATAATTAAACCGATAGTGCCGAGAAGGTAGCAAAGCATTGCTACAACCTTGTTGTCGGAAATATCCTTTGCTGTAAACTCTGCTGTGTGGTCGTAGGGGTCAACTGCTACAGGCTGCATTACAGGAGCTGCCGCAGCGCCTGTGGGTGCTCCGCAGTTAGGGCATGCAAATGAATTGTCGGGCATCTGTGTGCCGCATTTTGTACAAAAAGCCATGATAAAAAACCCTTTCATTATAAAATTTTAAATCCGATTTCCGATTTTTCATAAAATCATCGGAATTTACACTTCAATTATAACATTTGTGTGAAAATTTGTCAACAGTAACAAGTAAAAACAGGTAAAATTTTGTGAAAAAACGGAGCCTTCCGGCTCCGTTTTCATAGATTATTCTTCTGTGAGTTTAACTGACTTCATCACAACAGGCTTAACGGGCTTATCTGCGTAGTCGGTTTCGCAGTCTGCAATCTCGTCAACAGCCTCCATACCCTCCACAACCTTGCCGAAAGCGGCGTACTGGCCGTCAAGGTGGGGTGCGTCCTCATGCATGATGAAGAACTGACAGCTGGCGGAGTTGGGGTCTGCGGCTCTTGCCATGGAGATAACTCCTCTGGTGTGCTTAAGGTTGTTCACAACGCCGTTTGCAAGGAACTCTCCCTTGATATGCTCGCCGGAGTTTCCTGTGCCGTTTCCTAAGGGACAGCCGCCCTGAATCATAAAGCCGCTGATTACTCTGTGAAAGGTAAGACCGTCATAAAAGCCCTTGCTTACCAGCTTTTCAAAGTTAGCGACTGTTATGGGCGCTACCTCGGGGTAAAGCTCGATTTTAATCTGCTTTCCGTTTTCAAGTTCAATTACTACCATAAAATTAATCCTTCCATTTTTGCCGCCTTCTGCCGCAGGGGACAGCTATTTGCGGCGGTTTGCCTTTATAATAATTGCCGCCGTAACGGCAATTCCTGCCAGTAATACTGTGATAATTCCGATAAGAAGAGGCTCGGAAAGCTCCCTTTCTCCGGTATTTTTGACCGCTTCGGTAAGGACTGCTGTTGTTTCTTTGGGTGCAGTCGTTGTTTCTCCCGCTGTTGTCTGCTGTGAAGTGATATATCCTGTAGGTTCGTTTTCGGGAGCAGACGTTTCGGGGGCTATCTCTGACTTTGCCTCAAAAAAGCTTCTGCGCTGGGCATAGTCGGCTCTGTGGTTAAGGGCAAGGGCGTCGTCGGATACATCGAAATATTTTTCGTGGGAGGTTTTCTTTATATATTCGCCGTTTTTATAGCTTCCCGTTCCGTTCCAGCAGGAATCCACCCATACCCAGCGGTTTTCCTCCCCGTACCAGAAGGCTGTCCATTCGTGGTTTTCTCTGCCTGTTGAAAGGGTTTCAAAGGTAACGTCCCCGCCTATTACCGAGCCTTTTACTGCTACGCAGTCGATACCCTGCGCCTGCATAAGAGCGCAGTAAAGATTAGCAAAGCCCGAGCAGACAGTACGGCTCAATTTCAGCACGTTGGAAAGCGCCACCGTTTCGTCTGTAACGCTGCTGTTTCTTGCGTCAAAGTCGTAATAAATCGTTTCCGCCACATATTCTGCAATTGCTCTTGCTTTTTCGTAGTCGTTTTCTATTCCTTCGGTTATTTTATCGCTGAGGGTGCGTAATTGCTCCTGAGTGGCGGCGACCTTTTCGGGGGTGGGGTCTGTGGTGAGATAAAGGGCAGCGGCTTCGGGAGGGGCGTCGTAGATATTATCGAAAATCTCTCTGTTTGTTTCGGAAAGCCCGTTATATGGGAAATACCAGCCGCCGTCGTACTGCACAAGAAAATTAAAGCTTGCGCCGGAATTGAAGCTGAACACAATATTGTCGGAGCTGTCGCTGAAAACTCCTTTTTTTGCAGTAAGCTCCGCTTCAAAGCTTCCGTCCTTTCCCACGTTGATGGAATAGCCCGAAAGCTCGGTGCTGCTCAGATAGATTTTTCTTATTCCGTCCTCGGCGTATTTTCCTCTTACGGAGATTTTGTCCCCGTTGGTTTCAATAACCGCATAGTAGCTTTCATTGTGTGAGGTGAGCAGCAGGTTTTTTCTTGATGTGGGCGCTGAACCTTCCGCCCCGCAGATAAATACGGCGAACATTGCCGCTATAATTACTGACGCAAAAATCAGCGCCGCCCGCCGTCCCGAAGGACTTTTTCCTGCGGGAAAGCGGGCTCTGTTAGTTTTCAACGCTTTATACCTGCCTTTATTAAAGCATCTGCTTCAGTTCGTCCTTGTCGGGGCTGTAGGTCATAGCAGCCTCCTTGGTAATAACTCCGTCGCGGGCAAGGCGCTTAAGGCTCTCGTTCATGGTTCTCATGCCGGTATTCATATTTGACGCCATAACCGCCTGCAGCTGGTGGGTCTTTTCTGCACGGATATTGTTAGCGCAGGCGTCGTTGTTGATAAGAATTTCAAAGGCTGCGGTTCTTCCTCTTTCAATGTTTGCCATAGGAACAAGCATCTGTGAAATTACGCCTCTTAAATTTGCGGAAAGCTGTGAACGAATCTGGTTCTGGACGTCGGAGGGGAATACGTCGATAATACGGTTGATTGTCTGTGCTGCGCCTGTTGTATGAAGTGTTCCGAGTACAAGATGTCCTGTTTCAGCAGCGGTAATTGCAAGCTGGATTGTCTCGTAGTCTCTCATTTCACCTACAAGGATAACGTCCGGGTTTTCACGAAGACCGCTTCTTAAGGCGTAGTTGAAGTCTGGAACGTCGGTTCCGATTTCACGCTGATGTATTGTAGCAAGCTTGGGGGAGTAGATGTATTCGATAGGGTCCTCGATTGTGAGGATATGGCAGGGGCGGCATACGTTTATGTAGTCAACCATTGTTGCAAGGGTTGTGGACTTGCCCGAGCCTGTAGGACCTGTTACAAGGATAAGACCCTTAAGCTCCTTGGTAAGCTCGATAGCCGCCTGGGGAAGGGAGATGTCCTTGAAGGAGGGGATATGTTCGTTTAAAAGACGGATTGCAGCAGCAAGTCTTCCGCCGTTCTGGTGGTATACGTTTACTCTCTGACGTCCGCCGGAGGAGCAGGTGAAGGAAAAGTCGATGTCCTCGCCCTGACCTAAGCGCTTTTCCTGCTCAGCGCTGAGCATTGAAAGGATAGTTCTGTTTACAACCTCCTCGTCCATTCCGTCGAACTTCTTAAGCTCGCCGTTGATACGGATAGAGGTGGGTGCGCCTGCGGTAAGATGAATATCGGAAGCGTTCTTGCTTCTGGCGAAGTTAATGAGCTGGTCTATTGTCATTGTTTTTTCCTCCCATATTACTTGATTCTGAACTGGATTCCGCTGGCGGAGAGGTAAACCTCCTGAGCGGTGTTGGCGATACGCTGGTTTACTGCACCCATAATTTCACGGAATGAAATCTGCTCCGGGTCCTTAGGGCATACGGAAAAGCCGGGCTCAATAGTTATTATTACCATAGCTCCGTTAAGCTCTTCAACCTTGTTCATACACTCTATAACGCTGTTTACAACGATTGAGCGGATTTTTTCGTGTTCCTCCTTGGTGATGTGAGAAACGTCCGCCGCAATCGAGCGCATTACGTTGGAGGTGTAGGAGCCGAGGCTGTCGAAGATAAAGAACTTATGGTCCTTTATGCAGGATACCGGGTCGGTAACGCCGTTCTGCACCACCCACTCAACGTTGTTTTCCCTGTTGGAATAGTTCATTCTGTGACGGGTTTCCTCGCTGAGCGCCTCTCCCGTGTTAAGGAACAGAACGTTGTCGCAGGTCTTGAAGTAAGAAATCGCCCATCTGGTTTTACCGCTTCCGGCACCGCCGGTTATCAGGGTAATATTGCCCATAACATACCTCCCGATTAATACAGGGCTTCCGCCCGTTAAAATTACCGATTTCAGCCGCTTCACAGCAAAGAAAATCAATATACTTGACAATATTATATAACATTAACGGGTTAAAGTCAAGTTTTTTTGCTTTAATGTGAAAATCATCGGAAATATGCACTAACCCCCCTTGTTTTATTTGGTTATTTGTGATATACTTTATTAAGATAATTATGCTGAATTACCTGAAAGGAAAGAAAATATAATGGATAGATTTTCGGAACAGATAACAGGAAAGGTGCCGGACGGGAAGGATATGTTCCTTCGGGGACTTATAGTTGCAGGAGTGCTTCTTATTATCGGACTGATGGTGTTCTTATGTATGCTGACTCAGTTTACGGCGTTTATGTTCTGTGTTGCTATTGTCCTTGGCGCAATTTTTCTGGCGAAATATCTTTTTGAGGGAACTATGATTGAGTACGAGTACATAGTTACCAACGACGACCTTGATATTGACAAGATTATCGGTAAGAGAAAGAGAAAAAGGCTTATAACCGTTGACCTTAAAAGCGTTACCGAAATGGGACTTTACGCCAATAACGAGCTTAAGTCGGACGTTACCGTTATGGCGCACGACAATACGGGGGAGGACCTCTGGTATATTGTGTGCAATTCAGCGAAGCACGGAGTTCTTGCGGTTCTGTTTAACCCGGATTCACGGACAAGGGAGAATATGATCGGCGGCTTCGAGCCTAAGCTTAAGGCTAAGTATTTAAACGAGATGAAAATCGCGGACGCAGAAGCCCTGCCCGAAAAAGAGGAAGAACAGACAGAGGACAGCTGGCAGAAAGAACAGGAATGAGAGAGAAATTACGGTGTTAGATGAATAATGCCGTAATTTTTTGTTACGGCGCAGCTTTTGTGCGCAGGAGGAGATAGTATTGAAAAGTGCGTTAAAAAAGAGCACATTCAGAGAGATAAAAAGTACGCTGAGCCGCTTTTTGTCTATTTTTGGAATAGTAGCAATCGGCGCAGGCTTTTTTTCGGGTGTAAAGGCGGCGGCGCCGGATATGAGGCTTACTGCCGACAAATATTACGACGAAAATAACCTGATGAATTTCAGGGTCGTTTCAAGCTACGGCTTCAATGACGCTGATATTGAGGCTCTGGAGAAAATCGAGGGGGCAGAGGTTTATCCCGCCTATTTTTCGGATTTTATGTCAGAAGCCAGCGGCAGACAGCCCTCCGCCGCAAGAGTTTTCGGTCTCGGAGATAACGGAAATAAGCTTAACAGCCTTATTCTTACCGAGGGCAGACTGCCAACGGCGGCGGACGAGTGTATTGTCTGCGTTTCCGCAATGCAAGGCGGGGCAGGAGTAGGGGAAACCGTAGTTTTTACAAATGAGGACGGGGAAGCTCCCGAGGATATAATTTCCGTAAACGAGTATAAAATCGTGGGCGCCTTCAAAAGTCCCATGTACATAGACAAAACCAGCAGAGGCAGCACCTCCGTAGGCAACGGCTCAATAAACGCTGTTTACTTTATCCCCGAGGAAAACTTCTGCATTGAATACAATACCGAGGTTTATCTGAGATTTCCCGAGCTGGACAGCCTTAATTGCTATGAGCAGGAGTACAAGGACAGAATCGAGGAAATAACCGAACAAATTGAAAGCATAGGCGAGGAGCGCAAAATCGGCAGATATGACGAGATAATGTCGGAAGCAAACGAAAAGCTTTCCGAGGCGAAGGAAAAGCTTGCCGACGCAGAAAAGGAAGCGGAGGAAAAGATAGCCGACGGGGAAAAGGAGCTTGCCGAGGCAAAGCAGAAGCTCCTGGACGCGGAAAAGGAAATTGCAGAAAACGAAAAGAAGCTTGAGGACGGAAAAGCGGAGATTGCCGATGGAAAACTGAAGCTTGCGCAGGCAAAGCAGGAGCTTGCCGACGGAAAGGCGGAGCTTCAGAAGGGCAAGGACGAATACGAGGCGGGCAAAGCCGAATTTGACCGGAAGAAGGCTGAGTTTGAAGAGGGTAAAAATCAGCTTCAGGCAGGAAGAGAGCAGCTTGACAAGGCAAAGGAAGAGCTTGAAACCGGAAAACAGCAGTACGAGGACGGTATAAAGCAGCTTGAAGAGGGCAAAAAGGAGCTTGAAGAGGGCAAGGAGGAGTATAAAAAGCAAATTCTTGAAGCCCAGAAGCAGATAATCGAAGGCGAGTCCCAGATTGAGCTTAATACAGCTAAGCTTACCTCCGCAGAGGAACAGTATATATCTCAGTCTGCGGAGCTTGAACAGACAAAATCCCTTTATGATTCAGCGTATCAGCTGTACAGGAAAAAATATAACGAATTCTATAACGAAACCTTGAAGCCCCATAACGAGAAGCAGGCGCAGCTTGACAGCGAGCGGGCGGCGTACGAAGCCGATTATGC
>JBJERK010000390.1:0-6578 GCA_051882255.1 Ruminiclostridium sp. | reverse complement strand
CGGTTATAAAATCATTATCTAATTCTGACAATCTGTAGTCTTTTTTATGTATAAGAACGTCCCGGTAAATACGGCTGCTGTCAATGCATTTCTTTTGCACAAGAGAATACTTGTCGAGTATAGCTTGAGGAATAGGAGAAACCCAGGCAAAAACATTACTGTTTGCTGAAAGAAGTTCGAATTGGCTGCCATGATCAAATACAAAAATACGCTTGCAAAAATCGTTTGACACTTCTTCTTTTATAACCGCTGATGCTGAAAGAGAAGGCACAAACGGATCCCCTTGCGCCACCTCAATATAATTCTCAAGATCGGCGTAGGCTATCTCCTTCTTGTCGGCAAGCGGATTATTTTTATTCATAACAAGGACATGAATAAACTCAGTTATTAATTCAGATACAAGCCCGTTCTCTTCAAACATATCCTGAAATTGAGAGTCGCGCGTGGCGGCATATCGAACGATACCCAGGTTATAATCGGAGGAAGCAACATTACTTACTGTGCGCATTGCGTTAGTTTCCATATAAAGCATTTCTACAGGTTTACTTCTATCGATTTTATTTGAGAATTGAGCAAACGCTTCAGTAATATAACTTGCCCTCGGTACTGAAATTGAGAATTTCTGGCTGATCTTCTTTCCATTTCTGTATAATTCTTCAACTTCATCTATTTTCGATAGTATTTCCTTTGCGTAACGAAGAAATTCTAGTCCTTCCGCAGTTGGCACCATACCTTTAGAGGTGCGTTTAAAAATGGTTATACCAAGCGTTGATTCAAGTTCTTTTATACCGCGGCTAAGATTAGGCTGAGCAATATACAAATTTCTGGCTGCTTTATTTATTGAACCGGTTAATTCAATTTCTGCAGCATATTTCAAATGTAATAAATTCATAATATCCCCTTTGATACTAATAACCGTTTGAATGAAGGAAAAGATTTGCAGAAAGACGGTGCCGAAATCGAGGAAAAGAAACGCAGGCGTACTGTATGTACGTCAAGTTTCTTTGACGACGATAGCGGTACCGGATTTTTGCAAAGATTTCCTGAGTTTAAATGGTTATTAGTATGATATATTTTGTTAAGGCAATACCGCATAATTACAGCGCAGGATTGTATGGTCGGATTTTTCGTCAGACTGTATAGATATTTTTATGTATACCAATAAATGCCGAGCATTGTCTATATAAAGCATTATACAGTATTTTCATGCTAAAATCAACAAATAATTTAAAAATACATTCACAATATTATACTAATAACCGTTTGAATGAAGGAAAAGATTTGCTAAAAGACGGTGCCGAAATCGAGGAAAAGAAACGCAGGCGTACTGTATGTACGTCAAGTTTCTTTGACGACGATAGCGGTGCCGGATTTCGGCAAAGATTTCCTGAGTTTAAATGGTTATTAGTATTAGTGGTCATGTGAAAACGTGCAAAAAAACAGGCGCATATCTGATGCGCCTGTTTTTATTATCTCTCGTCATGTCTTGCACATTACAGTGGAAATGACAATGGTGGTAATGAGCGACAACTGCCTTATGGCGTGTCGCCATAACCATAGTTGTTTCGGGAATTATTACCAGGTACGGGAGTTGAGCTGCTTGAACTGTGCAACGGTAGGAGCGTGTGAATTCATACCGCCATCGATGTTGATAATCTGACCTGTTACATATTCAGCCTCATCGGAAGCGAAATAAACACATGCATGACCAATGTCCTCGGGACAGCCATAACGATCAACCATAATATTGCTTGTAAAGATGTCCTTGAGTACCTGAGGAACATGAGCTTCGTTTTCGGGAGTTACAATAAGACCGGGTCTTATGCAGTTGCAGCGAATCTTCTGCTTACCGTACTGAAGAGCGGTATACTGTGTAAGCATATCAACACCTGCTTTAGCGCAAGCATAAGCTGTTGAACCTAAGTCGCCTGCGCAGGACGCCATAGAACCGATATTTATGATAGAGCCGCCGTTTTCGTTCTTCTGCATATAGGGAAGTACACACTTTGTAGCATAGAAAGTGCCTCTTACGTCGCTGCTGAAAATTGCGTCCCACATCTCAAGAGTAAGCTCGTCAACACGACCGTCCTTAAGACCAACGTTTGCTGCATTGTTTACAAGAATATCAATTTTGCCGTATTTTTCTGCGGTATCTGAGATAAGCTTGTCAATAGTTGAAATGTCTGTAAGGTCCAGGAAGTGGTAAGAAGCGCTGCCGCCCTCGTTCTTGATGCGGTCAACAACAGCCTGTCCCTTTTCCTCACGGCGGCCGCAGATAACTACTTCTGCACCTTCAGCCGCAAATAATCTTGCTATACCGATACCGATTCCGCTTGTTGAACCTGTAACAATAGCAACTTTTCCTTTCAATCTGTCCATGTTTTTAACCTCCTGATATAATAAATTTTTAAAAATAACCTTGTATTACTATGCTGTCCGTAAAAGTTTTAACCTAAGAAGCTGCCGAAATCGGTTACAAGTATCTGACCGGTGATAGCTCTGGATTCATCGCTTGCAAGAAACAGCAGAATGTTTGCAACATCTTCGGGCTTACAGGGCTGGGTTTTCATATTACTGTGAGCCGCCATAGCGCCGAACATATCCATATCCATATTGCTCTGATTCATACCTGCAACCATGGGAGTGAGTATAGTGCCGGGGCAAACGGCATTACAACGGATTCCTTCAGCCTGAAAACGCAGAGCAGTATGCTTTGTAACGCCTATGATTGCAGCTTTTGACGCAACATAAGCTGCACCGCCGCAGCCTCTTACGCCTGCAACACTGGCAACATTTATAATTGACGCTCCGCTCTTCATTTTCTGAGCAGCAGCACGCATACAGCGCATAGTGCCTTTTTCGTTCGTTTCAACTATACGGTCGAGATCTTCATCGGTATAGCGGTCGATAGGCTTAAGACCTTCCTCAAGTATACCCGCATTATTAACAAGAATATCAATCTTGCCGAATTTTTCTTCAGCAGCATTCATGAGCATATCAGCGTCGCCGGGCTTGGAAATATCAGTTGAAACAGCAAGAACTGTTCCGCCTGCTTCGGTGATTTCCTTTGCAACGGATTCAAGAGCAGCTTCTCTTCTTGCAGTAATTACAACTGCAGCGCCTTCCTTGGCGAAAAGCTTGGCTGTAGCTGCGCCTACGCCTGAATTGCCGCCGGTTATAATAGCTACTTTACCTTTTAGACGTTCCATTTTAAAACTCCTTTTGCATTTAATAATTATGATAATAAATTAATTATATCCGTATTATTCATTGAGGAAATAATCGTTTTGTAAGACTGAGTTTACTGAAAAAATCTGATTTTCTGCTTGCCGGCATACAGTTTTAGCTTCCTTGAAGACACTCTGACCCTGAGTTCGCCGCTAATATTTCCAATGCACTTTCCATCCGCATACACTGCTGCGGAATTGCTTCTTTCGCTTATTGAAACGATATGCTTTCTGCCTAAAACGACAGAATGTGAAAATGAGCCGTGCGGACAAATAGGAGTCAGGACGAAGGAATCCGATTCTGCGTCAATCATAGGACCGCCCGAAGAGAGATTATATGCAGTTGAGCCTGTAGGAGTAGCAATAATAAGCCCATCTCCGCGAACCTTAAAATCATTTACGTCATCAACCTTAACAGTCAGATCAACGGTTTCGCCAAAATTATTTTTTGCTGCTATAACGTCATTCAGAACATAGATTTCCTTGTTTTCATAAGAAAACTCCAGCAAAGAACGAGGAGATATTTCAAGGTTGGAAACAGCAGCGTTGAAATCGGAAATTCCGGAATAATCTATCGAACAAAGATACCCCAGACGTCCGCTGTTTATTCCGATAAGTGGCTTATCTAATGCAATTGCAGTCTGCGCCGCCCGAAGTACTGAACCGTCGCCGCCCAATGAAACGATAATGTCACTGTCAGCTGAAGGAAACCTGACATAGCTCTTATCGCCGTACAGATTAATACTGTCGTTCTCTGAAAGTGAACACTCATGTCCGATTTTTTCAAGTGCAGATATACAGTACTTTGCCTGCTCAGCCTGTATTCCGTTGTAGCCGTTAGGGCAAAGCAGCAGTTTCATCTCAGCACCTCATAATTACTTATTCATCAGGTATTCGTCTATAGCCTTTGCAGCAACCTTGCCTGCACCCATAGCGGAGATAACCGTAGCAGCGCCTGTTACAGCGTCGCCGCCTGCATATACGGCATTTCTTGAAGTAAGTCCGTCTTCATTTACAATAATGCCGCCGTGAGAGTTTACTTCAAGGCCTTCTGTTGTATCCTTGATAAGCGGGTTAGGCGATGTGCCGATAGATATAATAACGGTATCAACGTCAAGTACATATTCGCTGCCGGGTATAGCTACGGGACGTCTTCTGCCCTTTTCATCAGGTTCGCCGAGTTCCATCTTTATGCACTTCATACCTGTTACAAAGCCGTTCTTAGGATCTCTGGGGTCGTCGGGGTTATTGTATCCGAGTATCTCCACGGGATTGTTAAGAAGCTTGAATACAATGCCTTCTTCTTCAGCATGCTCAACCTCTTCCTTACGTGCAGGAAGCTCCTCCATAGAACGTCTGTAAACAATATAAACCGTTTCAGCGCCAAGACGAAGGGCTGTTCTTGCTGCGTCCATCGCAACGTTTCCGCCGCCCACAACAGCTACCTTTCCACCCTTCATTATAGGTGTTTCGGGGGTTTCGAGATATGCCTTCATAAGGTTACTTCTGGTTAAGAATTCGTTGGCGGAATAAACGCCCTTCAGGCTTTCGCCGGGAATTCCCATAAAGTTGGGAAGACCTGCGCCTGAACCGACAAATACCGCTTCATAGCCCATTTCAAAAAGCTCGTCAATAGTGAGAGTCTTACCGATAACTACGTTCGTTTCAACATCAACGCCGAGAGCCTTAAGGGTTTCAACCTCTTTAGCTACTATTTTTTTAGGAAGTCTGAATTCGGGAATACCGTAAACAAGAACGCCGCCTGCTGTATGTAATGCTTCATAAACGGTTACCTTGTAGCCCTTCTTTGCCAGGTCGCCTGCGCAGGTAAGACCGCTGGGGCCGGAACCGACAATTGCTACTCTATGACCGTTGGGAGCAGGAACATCTGCAGCTGTAACGGTATTTGCGTTGTGCCAGTCTGCAACAAAACGCTCAAGTCTTCCGATTCCGACGGGTTCGCCCTTGATACCCCGTACGCACTTACATTCGCACTGAGTTTCCTGAGGACATACACGACCGCAAACAGCGGGAAGGCTGGAGGACTTTGAAATAATCTGATATGCAGCCTCAAAATCTCCTTCTTTTATCTTTGCTATAAACTCAGGTATGTGGATATTAACAGGGCAGCCGGATACGCAAGGCATATTCTTGCAGTTAAGGCAGCGGTTAGCCTCGTCAATAGCCATTTCATCCGTATAACCTGTTGCTACTTCGTTAAAGTTATGTGCTCGAACAGAAGCCTCCTGGGTAGGCATTGGATTTTTCTTAAGACTCATGTTAGGCATTTCACTTTACCTCCTTAAAAAGATTGCAGGCAGCTTCGTATGCATGATGTTCATGTTCAGCGTACATTCTGCCTCTTGACATAGCCTCGTCAAAATCAATTTCATAACCGTTGAAATCAGGGCCGTCTACGCAAGCAAACTTTGTAACCTTTTTACCGTCCTGATTAAGGGTCAGACGGCAGCCTCCGCACATACCGGTACCGTCAATCATAATGGGATTCATTGACGCGGTTACGGGAATATTGAAGGGCTTAGCTGTTGCAACAACGAACTTCATCATTACGAGAGGTCCGATAGTAATAATCATATCGAACTTTTCGCCTGCTTCAAGGTATTCCTTAAGCGGTAAAGTAACGTTACCCTGACGAGCGTATGAGCCGTCGTCGGTCATAACTGTAAGCCTGTCCGAGCAAGCCTTGAATTCGTCTTCAAGAATAAGCAAATCCTTATTTCTGAAGCCGATGATGCTTGTAACGTCAGCGCCCAGTCTGTGGAATTCCTGCGCAACAGGCATAGCTATTGCACAGCCTACGCCGCCGCCAACAATACATACCTTCTTGATACCTTCGGTATGGGTTGCAACACCAAGAGGACCTACAAAGTCCTGAATGCTGTCGCCTTCATTTTTGTGGTTGAGCTTTTCGGTGGTTGCGCCGACAATCTGGAAAATAATCTTTACAGTTCCTTCGTCGGGATTTGTTCCTGCGACTGTGAGAGGAATACGCTCGCCGTCGGCGTCAACACGCAGGATAATGAACTGTCCCGGCTTAGCCTTTTTTGCAACAAGAGGAGCGTCAATCTCCATCTGTGTTACTGTTGGATTCAGAATCCTTTTTCTGATAATTTTGTACATTTTATTCACCCCGTGTAAATTATAATACGTCCTGAGACACATGCTCTGTTCCGAATGCCTCATATAAATTAATTATAACACATTTGCCGGCTTTTGAATAATAAAAATTATGTATAGCTAATATATCAGTGATGATATATAGGATAAATGAATGCTTTATACTAATAACCGTTTGAACGAAGGAAAAGATTTGCAGAAAGACGGTGCCGA